>DAHXJB010000577.1:0-3258 GCA_027372455.1 Chloroflexota bacterium
CCTGCCGGCAACTCTCCGAGGACATCGGCATACCCCAGAGCCTGAGCGAGGTGGGGATAAAGGCCGAGCACGTGGATGCGCTGGTGGAAGGCGCCATGCAGCAGACTCGATTGCTGGTCAACAACCCGCGGAGAGTCAGGCCGGAGGATGCCCGCGCCATCTTCGAAAAGGCGTTGTGACAGACGCGAGCAACGAGATAGAAACACACATCGTCACAAGGAGCCCCACCATTGCCAACCCGAGACGAACGTCAGGGAGAGCTGTTCGGCACTCCGGATCCAGAAGGCGGATCGAATGATGAGCTCGTGGGTGCTCCCCTTGCCGCCCGGATGCGCCCCCGCTCCATGGACGAGTTCGTGGGGCAGGAGCACATCCTGGGTCCAGGCAAGCTGCTTCGCCGCGCCATCGAGACAGACCGGATTACCTCTCTGATCCTGTGGGGACCGCCGGGCTCGGGGAAGACCACCCTCGCGCAGATCATCGCTCGCGCCACCCACGCCCACTTCGTCGGGCTGAGCGCGGTTTCGGCAGGGGTGGCAGACTTACGTAAAGCCATAGACGAGGCGTCTCGACTCCGCAGGCAACGTGGCTCTCGCACGATCCTGCTGATCGACGAGATTCATCGCTTCAACAAGGGGCAGCAGGACGCGGTGCTTCATGCCGTGGAGCAGGGGATAATAACCCTGGTGGGCGCGACCACTGAGAACCCCAGCTTCGAGGTGAACTCCGCCCTGCTCTCCCGCTGTCGAGTCTTCACGCTGCGCTCCCTGAAGCCCGAGGAGGTCGAGGGGTTGATCCGCCGAGCCCTGGCCGACTCGGAGCGGGGATTGGGGGAGCTTCGGGTGGAATTGACGCCGGAGGCCGCGAAGGCCCTCATCTCGCTATCCGATGGTGACGCACGAAGGGCTCTCAACGGCCTGGAACTGGCAGCGACGGCAACTCAGCCCGGCGACCAGGGTCGCCGGGCGGTCACCCTGGCCGCGGTCGAGGACGCCATGCAGCGCCGGGCCATTCTGTACGACAAGGCCGGCGAGCAGCACTACGACGTCGTCTCCGCCTTCATCAAGTCGATGCGCGGATCGGACCCCGATGCCGCCCTCTACTACATGGCCCGAATGCTGGAGTCCGGCGAAGATCCACTCTTCATCGTCCGCCGAATGGTGATCCTGGCGGCCGAAGACATCGGGCTGGCCGATCCCCAGGCCCTCGTGGTGGCCGTAGCCGCCCAGCAGGCGGTGCACTTCGTGGGGATGCCCGAAGCCCGGCTGATCATGTCGGAGGCGGCAATCTATCTAGCCACCGCTCCAAAGAGCAACTCGGCCAAGGAGGCCATCGGCAACGCGCAGCAGGCGGTACAGGAAAGAGGCAACCTGTCGGTGCCCTTGCATCTGCGCAACGCTCCGACGGGGCTCATGAAGTCCCTGGGATACGGCAAGGGCTACGACTACTCCCACGACTTCGCCCCCGACGACCCCCATCGATACAGGCAGCGCTACCTACCCGAGGGGTTGGACGGGGGATTCTACCGCCCGTCATCCACCGGCTTCGAGTCCGAGATCCGGGAACGGATGCGCCGAATTGAGGAACTCAAGACATACGAGGCTACTGGCTCTTCCGCTTCAGCAGCACGTAGCCGTCATGGTCCAATAGGGTCTCCCACTGACCGCTCTGAATGAGCTGGTCCAGCACCTTCAGTCTGAGACGATGCTCTGCCGTTGGGACCGTCAATACGTCCCTGGAACTGACGTCCCGCAGCCGATCCATCAGCACGTACTGAGCATCCGCCACCCTCGGAAAGACGTAGATCTTCTCTCTCTCGCTCAGGTGCGCGTCCAGGTCGGGATGCACCGAAAGGCTGGCATCCGGCGGCACCAGCTTCATCACCTGGTAGGCCAACTGGTCGTGCGGGGTGATGGGGAAGAGGGAGAAGCCCTCGGCAAGCGGGGTCAACCCCTCCTGGCGCTGATAGATAGCGGTGTTGAGCAGCAGGAAGGCCATCACCAACGCCAACGCGGACCTGTGGCCTAGACCAACCTTCGTCAGCAGTCGAGACGCTCGCCTCACCCCAGCAATTGTGGCGATCATCAATGCCGGGATCATTGGAGCAGTGTAATGGTAAAGGTTCGGCCGCTGCATCTCCCCGTCGGAGCTCAGTATGTTGATCAGGAAAGAAGGGATACCCATCAGCAGCCGTTCAGGCGCAAGTAGGTCGAGATAGCCGAAGGGCTGCAGGAAGCTGGCCAGATAGGGGGGCTCGTCCAGGCTTTTCTGCACCGGGATCCAGGGGTGCAGCAGGAGATTCACGGCGATGGCCGGCAGGTTCCTGCCCAGATAGCTGTAGTAGCCCACGTACGGAGAGGCATGGTTGGGGTTGAAGTGCGGAATGACTACCATAACCGCCATGACCGATGATATCACCCCAAGCGCTGCCACCAGGAGGGGGATCCAGCGCGAACGGGTGGTGAAGGCAAGGTAGAGGGACATCATGGCCACCACCAGCCCAACCTCCTCCTTCGTGCCCATGGCAAGCAGAGAAGTCGATAGATAGCCCCACCATTGACCGTTGTTGGCGAAATAGAAACCCCAAAGCAGAAGGGGAGCGGCGAGGGCCACAGGATGGAACTCCGCGAAGTTCACAGCTTCCAGGGACGGGAGCAGCAGATAGCTAGCCGAGATCAGGACGGCCGCGACGACGCTATTCAACTCCTTTCTGGCCAACCAGTAAACAGGGAAGGCTCCCGAAGCCAGAGCAACGGTTTGCAGCAGCAGGAGCGCCTTTGGATCGCTCCACAGGAGGTAGATGGGGGATATCAGAATGAAGGTAGGCTCAAAGTGAATGGCCAGCCGGGTCGTTACGCCCTCCATGTTGGTAAAGGCCAGCCACCGACCATGGATGGTGTTCCACGCCGCCTGATCCATGTTGCCCATGTCAAAGGCCCAGGTGTGAAAGCTGTCGTGCCTGTTGAAAGCGATGACGGTGAAGCACGCGGCATACAGCGAAGCCAGAAAACCGACGACCAACACGCCTGTTCTGGTCCTCATCTCGCGCGCCCACCCGGAGTCGTGTTTGAGGTTCACATTTCTACCCTGGGAGACGATAATCCGCCCGAGTCCTCACTTAGAACCTATCCGATAACCGGAACGGTATTTGCAGCGTGTCTGCCAGAACGAACGGAGGTGTACCATGGCAGAGCACGCAGCGGTTGGCGAACAGTGGCGCGTCCCGGAAGAACTCTGGGAGCGCATCGAGCCTCTCCT
>DAHXJB010000578.1:0-9020 GCA_027372455.1 Chloroflexota bacterium
AGGAGAGGCTCGATGCGCTCCCAGAGTTCTTCCGGGACGCGCCACTGTTCGCCAACCGCTGCGTGCTCTGCCATGGTACACCTCCGTTCGTTCTGGCAGACACGCTGCAAATACCGTTCCGGTTATCGGATAGGTTCTAAGCAGGTCGACACAGTAAGTGTGTGGTTTTGTGGGGACACCCCACGCCCCGCCAGGCGCTGCGCCCTGGACCCGCTTTCTACGATACTTCCGCGTCGGAGTGCTTAGTTAGTCCAGCCGCAGCAGCAGCCCTTCGTTTGGTCCCAGGAGTAGACTGGACAGTTCAACTCGGCCTCGACGTACCATGTCGGTGGCGATCGTGATGGTGGCTGTCGAGGCAACCTGCTCGAGGTTGACAGTCTGGGGCTGGTCGCCGAAGTTCAGTACCACGAGGAAACGGTCGGCGCCGGGGGCCGTCCGCAGGTAGGCGTAGACCTCCTCGGACTCAGAATCGATGGACTGGTAATCGCCCGCATAGAGTGCGGGTTCCGCGCGGCGGAGGGTGGCCAGCGCGCGGTAGAAGTTCGGCATGGAGGTGGGATCCTGGAGCTGCAGGTCCACGTTCCTCTCCCGGCAGTCCGCGGCCAGCGGAAGCCAGGGGCGCACACCCTCCGCGCTGAAGCCTGCGTTGGGGCTGCCGTCCCACTGCATCGGGGTGCGCTCCGGATCCCTCCCCACAATGTGTGCGATCTCCGGCTGGTTGAGGGCAGGCGGGTCCTGGACCATCTCCGCCGGGATCGGTACGTTCTCCATGCCGATCTCCTCACCATAGTAGGTGGTGGGGGTGCCCCGCAGGGTCAGCAGCAGTAGGTTGGCCACCCTCGACTGCTCCCTGCCTACCCGGGTGGCGACTCTGGGCCTGTCGTGGTTGCCCAGCACCCAGTTGGGCCACGCCCCGTCGGGGAGACTTGCCTCGTAGGCCTCCACGGCCTGCCGAACAGTTTGGGCTTTCCATTCCATCTGGAGAAGCTGGAAGTTGAAGGCCAGGTGACACTCGTCCAGATCAGGGCCGTAGTACTTGGCCAGTTCCCCGTTGGACAGATAGGTCTCCCCCACCATCATGCGGTCCTGGTACTCGTCCAACAGAGCTCTCATCTGCCGAATGAGGCTGTGGACCTCCGGCAGGTTTTTGGTGTGGATGTGGAGCAGACTGTCGTAGGGATTGATCCCGTTCCACTCCAGGTTGGAGGGTTCGTCTCTGAACTGGGTATCCTTCATCATTCTCGTGATGACGTCGACCCGGAAGCCGTCCACCCCCTTATCCAGCCAGAAGCGCATGACCGCCAGCATAGCCTCCAGCACCGCCGGGTTGCGGTAGTTGAGCTCCGGCTGCTGCGTCACGAACTGGTGGAGGTAGTACTGCTCCGTTCTTCGATCGAGAGTCCAGGCCGGGCCGCCAAAGACGCTGAGCCAGTTGTTCGGGGGGCCACCATCGGGGGCGGGGTCCCGCCAGATGTACCAGTCTCGTTTGGGGTTATCCCGGCTGCTACGGCTTTCCAGGAACCAGGGGTGCTGGCCGGAGGTGTGGTTGGGCACCAGGTCTAGCAACAGTCTCAGACCTCGCCGGTGGACCTCATCCAGCAATCGATCGAAATCGGCCATGGTGCCGAAGATCGGATGGATGCCGCAATAATCGGATACGTCGTATCCGAAGTCGTGCATCGGCGAAGGGTAGATCGGGGATAGCCAGATGGCGTCCACGCCGAGCCTCTGGAGATAGTCCAGACGGCGGAGGATGCCCGGCAGATCGCCGATGCCGTCGTCGTTGCTGTCCTGGAAGGACCGAGGGTAGATCTGGTAGATGATGCCCTTCTGCCACCATCGAAGGTGATCGGTGGGGGTGGCAATAGAGTTCATACAGCTTCCTATCCCCTACCCCCAGAGAAGGTTGCCTTGACCGTCACTCGGCATCGGGGCCAGGTCGCTCAGGATCTTGTACTCGGGGTCGTTTCGTAGCTGGTCCAGCAAGGGAGCCGTGACGTAGAACTCCTCCAGGTCCAGCGTGTTCTTGATTCGGACCATCCGGGGATCCCCACCTTGGGGCTGGGCCGATCTCAGGGCGGCCTCGACTGCTTCCACATCGTTGGCCAGTACTAGCGGTATCCTGGCGGACTCGGGCATGTTGGCGGTCAGGGCATTCCAGTAGGTCTTCTTGGCGTCGAACTGGTTCATCAACTTCTGGGTGGTGAAGTCGGCTGCTCCGATGCCGATGCAGTTGCCGTGGGACTCAGGGGTGACGTTCAACACAACCACTCGTCTGTAGAATGGGGGGCACGGCGGGATGTCGCTTCCGCGCCACATGCCCACCACGTTGCTGTCCATTCCGGCCCCGGAGATGTTCTTGCCCATCCAGTCGACCACCAGAACGTCCAGCTCATCGAAAGGCACCCGCGGCATCATTCGGTTGGAGAGCCGCAGCAGCTCTCGGTCGGTCTCGTGTATCCTCTCCGGGGGCGTCACGACGATCCTGGCCGGGCGGTGGTAGCTGTCTTCCACCGTTGCGACCCCCAGCACTATCTTGCCGGTCTCCATGATTATCCTTGCCGCCTCGGGGATGTTCTCCGCTAACCCGTGGGCGTGGATCGATTCCGCTCCTCGTTGCTTCCCCAACCCTATGGCCATCATCTTGCAGAGGCCGCTCTCGATCGGTGCCCTGAAAGAGGTGTGGTTCTTCACCCTGGCGACAACGATCACGCCGTCGGCGCCGTAAGCGTTCCGGTCCATGTGGATCGTGGCGCCGTGGGGGCTCTGGCCCAGGACCACCGTGTCCATGGAGGATAGGATCGGCACCCCCATTGCTTCCTCGGTGATCCCGTAATCGGCGATCAGAGCCCTCTGCCCCTCGGCGGTCGCACCGCCGTGGCTACCCATCGTCGGCACGATGAATGGTTTGGCGTCCAAACGCCGAAGTTCGTCGATGATCACCCCGACAATCAGGGCGATGTCGGCGACGCCGCGGCTGCCGACCGTGATCGCGATCCGCTGCCCTGGTTTGACGCGCGTAGATAGGCCTGCTTGGTGGAGTTGACCCCGGAGTTCGCCTTCTACATCCTGCAGCTCATGTGAAGTGAAGTGGCGCCGTACCAGCGCCACGTTGGGTATGCGGCTTCGAGGGTAATCTGCCGTTTCCATCTTTCCTCACTGAATCGAGATAAGGCTCTGCTCAGGCCCCGACTTCGACTCGTCGTCCGCTTCTACCAGTACCCGAACCCATTCCGCTGCCCTGGCTGGACTCTCGGCGTAGATGGCCAGCAGGTCCACCAGTTTGAGATGGAACGGCAACCGCAGGAGCGCTTGGGCAAAGCTGCCCGCCGCAACTTCGGCCAGCGTCACCAGACCGGACCGGAGGGTCCAGGGTCCAATTCTCATCGTGGTGACCCGTCGCACCTGCTTGACCGGTTGGTGCTCCGGAAGATTGTCTAGGTGATGGAACAGCTCGTGGGCTAGAAATGCCCCCGAGACCTCCGTCATTCCCAGGACTTCGGCGACCCCGGACTCGGTCAGCAGCCGATCGGCGCCATCCATCGCCTTTCGGTACAGCCGCACCTGAGGAGGCCGAGATCTGTACTCCGCGTACTGGAGCAGATTGCCATATCTGCAAGCATCTTCCGAGGTCTCCACCCGCACTCCCAGTTGTTCGCAGAGGGTGAAGGGGTCTCGGGCACCATTCTCGGCCGCCACCGTCTCGGCCTGCTCGGCCCCCAGCTCCAGGGCCATCTGGACCACCTCTCGTGCCTCCTCCGGCGAGAGACGATGGAACTGCGGATCGAACCGCAGGATCAGATGGCCCAGCCGCTCCGGCCGGGCGTGGGGAACCGCCCTGGACAGCAGCGTCGGCAGATCAACCGTCGCAACTTCTGTGGTGGACATCATCCTAACCCCCGTGCTCCTTGGATACCGACCAGCGCAATCGGCACCTCCGGCGCTAGACCTACCAACTCGCTGCGTGCTACTGAGATGGCCTGATCCGGGGTGCCCATGCCGGATAGATCGACGACGTGCCCGCCCGTGATGACGAAGACGTCGGGGCTGATGATGCTGTCGCCGTTGTAGATGGTCATCTCTTCCCAGAATCCCTTCAAGCGTCCCATCACCTGCCCGGCGGTGGTCGGCGCCACCGTCCCGTTGCTGGACTGGATGCGAATGACTCCATCCAGGTCAACAACTCTGACGGGGGTGCGACGGTTGGTGAAGAAGCGCCACCTCTTCTGCTCGACGGTCCCTTGAAAAACCCACATGCGATCCGTTCGAGCCGCCGTCTGGACGGCAGAGGGAGCCACACCCATCGACTTGGCGGCGATTTCCAGGGCCTCAGTCTCGCTCACACTCGTCAGAGCATCGCGGGTGCGCATCTCGGAGGCCCCCGTCGCGATGGCTCGCGCTCGCTGCGTCTGGGGATCCACCTCCACCCTGACCTCCACGGTCTCCGGGGCCGCGCCGAGCCGCACTACCGCATCGAAAGCCTCCCGCTTGATGGCGAGCAGGTCCTCGGTGCGGGCGTTGGGGATGACCCGTTCCACTACCTCCCGAACCATCGCAAGGGCTACGCCGATGGAGGATATCACCTCGGCGTCCGGAGAGATCTTGTAATCGAGCTTGAGGGTCTGGGCCACGTGGGGGATCAGTGCGGCAGCCCCGCCACCCTCGCCCACCAGCATCGACTGATCCCTGTCCAGCTCGTACTCTTCGATCAGCGACTCGACCACCGGAATGACCTTCCGTGCGGCTCGGTCCAGTATCTCGCGAGCTATCTCCTCCACCGTTTTCCCCGCGGCCTTCGCCAGCGGCTCCATGGCCAGTCTGGCGGCCTCCGCGTTGCCGTAGGCGTGGTGGCCTGGCTTGGCGTACCCGAGGACGTTGGCCGCGCAGGTGTTTGTGATGGCGTAGCGTGCGCCGGAGGCGGTACGGATCGCGATGTAGTCGGAGGGATCACCCGGCTTTGGCTGCACTTCCTCGATGCAGGGATCCACGATATCCTCCGAGCGCGCGAAGGCAGAGTAGGCCAACCCCGCGATGTGGGCGCTACGTGGCCCTACGTCGACGACCTGGCCGTTCTTGAATCGGACCATGCTGCCGCCCGCGACCCCCAGGACTCGCACGTCGAGCGAGCTCACGTAGGTGCGGTGGCCTCCCACTTCAGCGTACTTGATCGTCGGCAGACCTCTCCGGATCACCCCGATGTTGGTGCTGGTGCCACCGACCTCGAAATAGATGCCGTCGGAGACCTTCAGATACATCATGGCGCCGGCCACGCTTGCAGCCGGGCCCGAGAGCATGGTGAGCACCGGGCGGCTCCGCATCTCCTGCACGTCCATCACCCCGCCGTCTCCACGCATGATCATCAGTGGGGCGGAGATGCCGGCTTCCCGCACGCTGGCCTCGGTCATCGCCGCGGTATCCATCATCTTCGGGAGGATGCTGGCGTTGATCACCGCGGTTCGAGTGCGGGTGGTCAGACCGTACAGCTTGCTGATCTCGTGACCGCCGGTGGCGGCAGTGCCCAGTTTCTCAGCCACCTGCATCACCAGCTTCTCCTCGTCCCCGTCGTCTACGCCAAAGGCCGAGGTGGCCACGATAACCTGAGCGCCCTCCTGGAGCAACTCCTTCAGGGCAGAGGTCACCGTCGTCTCGTCTAGCTTGTCGGTCGTGATGAAGCGGTGGCTGGTGTTCAGGAAACGTCCCGGGGACACCTCGATGGACCCGACGTTGGTCTGTCCTTTAGCCAGAAGCCCCTCCAGACCGTTTGCCATGCCCAGGATGCCCACCTGAGCCACGTCCCCCTCCAGCAGCGCGTTGGTGGCCTGGGTGGTGCTGTGGGCGAGGAAGACCACGTCGGATGGCTCCACGTCGGAGCGTTCCAGCACCGTGCGGAAGACCTCTATCACCCCTTTCGCGACCCCCCGGGGATCGGAATGGGTTGTTAGAACCGAGTAGCGACCCACGACTTCGTGGGTCGAGTTATCTATGAGAACGGCCTTGGTGAAAGTCCCGCCGACGTCGATCCCGATCCGGTAGCTCGGTCGGCGAGCATCTGGGTTCGACAATTGCCCCTCCGTAACTGACTAGTGAATAGAAATCGATAACCTCCTCCCCCCATGGCTGTCCATGGAGGGAGGAGAGAGCTGTCGGTAGCGCCTAGTGTCCCAGCATGAAGTAGGCAGCAAAGCTGCTCACTGCAACCATAAGCATACCAAACGGCAGCGCCACCTTGAGGAACTGCCCGTGGGTGACCTTGGTGTAGCCGATGGTCCACAGGGTCCAGGAGTTCGTGGGATCGACGCTGCCCTGCATTACCGTGCCCGGAAGCCAGACTGAGTAAAGGAAAGGAATCGGGAGCAAGTTAGCCGACCTGATTATGGCCAGCAGCGCGGCTCCGGTGCCGATCACCACCAGGGGACCACGATAGATGCTGCCAATCCCGCCCAGGATGGCGAAGAAGATCGCTGCCTGCAACGCGGAGTGAGGCAAGATCGGCCCGAAGATCGGCTTCAGGGCACCGGATACCTGTGGCGTCATTCCGGCCACGATGATCATGCCGCAGATGGTCCACAGGGCCGCGATGGTCGCGATGTCAGGGAAGGCATCGTAGAAGGTCTTGTTGAACAGGTTGATGTGCCCCTGCAGACTTCGGTCCTTGTAGGTGGCCAGTAGCGCGATCACAATGCTCACCATGAAGGTGGGGATGATCTGCCACTGCAGCACGATCACCATGAACACGGGCACCAGTGGCACGAGGTAGGTGTAGTAGGGCGTGCGCTTTCGCCTGACCGGCTCCACCGATGCCAGATCGACCGTCGCCGAGTGGCGCACACCTCGAAGCCGAAGGTGCACGTTTATCATCAGCCATGCGGCCAGTATGTACACGACCATCCCGACTACCCAAAAGTCTAACCACGGCGCACCGTAGGTGATGCCGGGAAAGAGCGGCTTGAAGGTGCCGAACTGTACCAGGTTGACGAAGGTCCCCGCCCCGATCCCCATGGTGAAGGTCGGAGCCGCCACGGCGGGGGGAATACCCTGGCTCATCATGATGGGGATGGCGATGACGCCGATGGCGATGGCCGCACCAACCCCATACATCGAGGTGAACAGCAGCGCTGTCACCAGGGTTACCACCATCGCGGTGACGATAGGTCGATCGCCCGCAAGCTCAACGGCCGAACGGATGACGCTTTCGGCTATCCCCGTCTGGACCAGGATCTGAGCGAACCAGGCGCCGAAGACGATGATGATTACCGCACCGGCGTACTTGGTTCCACCACCCTCCAGTATATTGTTCTGAATATCATTAACGTTGATTCCGGCCAGGGCCGCCCAGGCAATGGCCAGGATGATCAGCATCACGATCGGACTCTGGCCCTTGACGATGGCCACCACGACGCCCAAAAAGACCACGAGCAGCAACAGACCAATAGCCAATTCCATGGATGATCTCCCGCGTTCTGAATTCTCGGCCAGATAGAAGACTGATGGTTATCATCTAAACTGCGCGGTTGCAAATGGGACCACTCGACACCGTCCGGTGTTCTTGCTCGCTCACCTCCTACTCGGTTGCCACTCCATGGGCTCCTTCGCGGTCGCGCGAAGGGACTGAATGCCCCAGCGCCGGGGACGCGATAGCTTCCTTGCCGACCATTCGAAACAGCTTTTTCCGGAACAGGGAATGAAGCCCGAACGGCTAGGAAGTGGACGCTATCGTCCACCGACCAGGCATGATACTCGCTCTCCCTGTATGGACGGCGTTCTCATGCCTTGATAGGGTATCGGCCGTACTCGAACACGGCCTCGCGCATGGCGTTGAAGTTGGCGAACGGCACATACTCCGGTATGGAGTTGGCAGACGCCACCATGTAGCCTCCACCCGGGGCGAGATCGCGGATCCGCTCTCGGACCTCAGCCCGCACCTCCTCCGGTGTCCCCCTCGTGAGGGTGTAGATCAGGTCGATGTTCCCCAGGATCGATATCCGGGAACCGTACTGCTTCTTGACCTCGTTGATGTCCATGGCCTTCGGCTCGATGGGATCGAGACCATCGAAGTCGCAGGCGACGATGTCCTCCATCACCTCTTGCAGGGCCCCGTCGCTGTGGTAGACGGCCAGCCGGCCTCGGTCGTGGGTCACGCGATTCATCTTCTTGTACCAGGGGAAGACGTGCTTCCGCAGGATGCCGGGATTGACCATCAGTTGGGTGGAGAAGGCGATGTCGTCGGCGTGCCAGAGGAGACCCACGCAGTCGAACTGCAGCATGTTCTCGAATACCCGGTACTGGAACTGGCCAACCTTCTCGAAGACGTTAGCGACCAGGTCCCGGTCGTCTACCAGCGCCATGCTCAGCCCTTCCAGCCCCATGAGCCACCAGACGGAGCTGAAGACCTTGCCCAGCACAGCGGTAACCTTCATCTTGGGTGGAAGGAGGGCACCTATCTGCTCGAAGCGGCCGTAGTCCAGGGCGTCGGGGTCGGGCCACTGAATCGCCTCGAACTCCTCCCGAGTGGTGATCAATCCCTTCCCCTCGGTTGCCCAGCTGCGCTCCTGTGTCTCCTCTGTGTCCGCCGCGTAGTTGGCTTCGATCTGGTGCATCGACTGTCGCTTGATGAGAGGGGTGAGCTGGAGCCCCTGCTCTATGGGCACCCAGTCGAACCCGGCCTCGTACCAGAAGGCGACCTCATCCTCCAGGGTCCGGATCGGCCGGCCCAGTAGCCTTTCCTTGAGTATCGGGTGAACACTGATGTCGCCCAGAGGCACTCGGTCCGGTTCCCCCGCCCGTAGCAACACCGTGCGAACGCGGTTGAAATCGGGGTCCTTCATAATATTGAACAAGTCCTTTCACGCCGTTGTCTCTGGTGGGTCCTACGCCACCGCCTGCTTGGCCTGGTTGACGGCGCCGGTGGCATCGGGGGCGTAGAAGTCGGCCCCAACCTCCTCGGCAAAGCGCTGCGTCACCGGCGCCCCACCTACCCCGATCTTCACTCCCTCTCGTAGCCCTGCCGCCTTAAGAGCCTC
>DAHXJB010000588.1:0-11100 GCA_027372455.1 Chloroflexota bacterium
TCGGGAACGTCGAACCGTTCCCGATCCGTGGTTTCTTGGACAAAACCAAGGGGGCCGGCCGGTAGGCCGGCCCCTGAGAGGACCGCTGAAATGGCTAGTGTTTGGCTATCCAGATCTGGTCGGTCGAGTAGTGACCCGGGAAGGCGGTCCCGTCCATGCCGGTGAAGTAGATGCCCTTCACGTATGGCTTCACCAGCAGGAAGTTCTCGTCGAAGAACAGGAATGCGATCGGCGCATCGTCCACGATCATCTTCTGCGCCTGTGCCCACATGTCCATGCGCTTCTTCTGGTCGGGCTCCGCCATCGCCTGCTTCATCAGCGCGTCCAGCTTGGGGTTGCTGTAGTAGGAGTGGTTGTTGCCCGCTCCGGTGCCGAACAGCTGCGGCAGCCAGTCGTCGGGATCGGGATAGTCGGCGATCCAGCCGTAAAAGCCCATCATGTACTGCCCCTTGTTCACGGCCTGGCTGAAGGCCTTGGGCTCCATGGGCTCCAGCTTCACGTTGACCCCCAGGTTGTCCTTCCACTGCTGCTGCAGGAACTGCGCGATGACCGGGTTGGTGCGCGTGTTGGCGTACTGGAAGGTGATCTGCGGCAGACCCTTGCCATCCGGGTATCCGGCATCGGCCAGATACTTCTTCGCTTTGGCGGGATCGAACTTATACTCCATGCCCAGATCGGGCTGGTAGCCGGGCATTCCGGGCGGGATCCAGCTGTAGGCCGGCTTGCCGACGCCCTGGCGGACGTCCTTGATGAGGGCGTCGCGGTCGATGGCCACGGAGAAGGCGTGCCGCACGTCCACGTTGTCGAACGGCTTGACCTTGTTGTTGAACTGGACGGCCATGGTGGAAAGCTTGGGGGATCTGACGAGCTCCTTGCTGAGTGTGGGGTCCTTCTGAACCTGCGCGATCAACGCGTTCGGCACCTTGCCGATTTCGCGCTCGCCGTTCAAGAACGCCGCGTACTCAGCCTGCGCGTCGGTGACCATGGTCATGACGATCTTCTGCAGCTTCGGCTTGCCGCCAAAGTAGTTGTCGTTGGCCACGAGGGTGATGTGATCCTGATGCACCCACTCGGCCAGCTTGAAGGGACCATCGCCGATGCAGGTCTTGGGATCCTCGGTCCACTTGTCGGGCTTGTCGGGCGTGCTGTTGGCCTTGACGATGTTCTCCTCAATGGGATACATCGGCCACATGGCGGCCAGGTCGTTGAAGCTGGCCTCTGGCTCCTTCAACTTGACCTGAAGGGTGTAGCCGTCCAACGCCTTTATGCCGACCGCGTCGCGCAGGGCCTGGAGCTTGGTGGGATCCTTCTCCTTGGAGGTGTTGTACTCCTCGGCGCCCACGACGTTGTAATAGAAGGAGGCGTACTCGGTTGCCAGGGCCGGGTCGAGTGTCCGCTTGAGGGAGTACACGAAGTCCTTGGCAGTGACAGGGTTCCCGTCGCTATACTTGACGTCGTTGCGCAGATGGAAGGTGTAGGTCTTTCCGTCCGCGGAGATGCCCCCGTTAGCCACGGTTGGGACTTCCTTCGCCACCGCTGGGACCAGATTGAGGTCCTTGTCGAACTTCAACAGTCCAACCCAGATATTCTGGATAACGGCGATGGACGCATCCCAGGATGCCAGGTCGGGGTCGAGGGTAGGCGGCTCGCCGTCGATGTTGATGCGGAACGTCTGGTTCGCATCCATCTCTGAGGTGGATGCCGCCGCGGCCGGCGCCGCGGTGCTAGCAGGGGCCGCGGGAGCCGCTGCCGCGGGTGCCTTGGTGGCCTGAGCCGCTGGTGCCGTAGTAGGTGTCGCGCTGGGCTGCGATTGGCATGCCGCGGTTACAAGACCGATGGAAAGTAGCATGACCAAAGGAGCAGCTAGTCTCGCAAGCCTAGACACTTTTCTCTCCTTTTCTCGAGAATGTGGTGGGGATGATATCCGGGGGACCAACCGGGCCATCATAGCACTTCTTTAACGAAAGTCAACGGACGATGAAGCTGACAGGGCTAAGACGGTAAGGCTCTGCTATAGTTCTGTACTAGGGGATTGCTGCTATGAATGTGAAGAAGCTGCGGCGTAATGTGATGATCGGCCTTCTATTGGGGATGGCCGTCTTCTTTGGACTGGCCCTCTACGGCGAAGCACCGAGGGTGCTCGGTGCGTTGAGTCGCTTCGACTGGAAACTGCTGCCCCTGGTGCTGGGTTTAACCTTGTTGAACTACTGCCTGCGGTGGGTGAAGTGGGGGTATTACCTCAGGGTGCTCGGGATCGGCCCGGCTCGACCCGTGGAGAGCGTTCTGGTTTTCTTCAGCGGACTGGGCATGACCATGACCCCAGGAAAGGCGGGCGAATGGCTCAAATCCGTCCTATTGCGGCAGCTGTATCGCACGCCGGTGAGCCACTCTGCTCCCATCATCATCGCCGAGCGGCTGAGCGACGGGCTGGCCATGCTGTTGCTGGCATCTGTCGGGGCCATCGCGTTCAGGTTGGGGCTGGAAGTGCTGGCCGCGATACTGTTTCTGGGGCTGGCCGCCGTGGCGCTGGTTCAGTCCAGAGGACTGACCCTGCGAGTTCTTGCCGGGCTGGATCGGGTGCCGCTGGTCAAAGGCTATCTGCCCCGGATTCGCACCTTCTATGAGTCGATCCACCTCTTGCTGAAGTGGAGAACCCTGGGCATCTCTGTGGCGCTTGGCTTCGTGTCCTGGTTTGGGGAATGCTTGGCTTTCTTCCTCGTGCTGTGGGGCCTCGGTGTCCAGCCCTCCATTCTGCTGCTTCTGCAGGCGACCTTTATTCTGGCGCTGGCCACCCTGGTCGGGTCGGTCTCCATGTTGCCCGGGGGTGTGGGTGCCGCCGAAGGGAGCATCACCGTCCTTCTCGTGTCCACGGTCGGGCTGGCCTCCGATCTGGCCGTCGCTGCCACCCTCTTGATCCGGCTCTGCACCCTCTGGTTTGGCGTCAGCGTGGGGCTGATCGCCATGGGTCTCTTGCTCAAACGGATGGAGATAGAGACAGAGCCGCGTTAGTGGCGCTTTCCCCGTTTTCAGTGGGTGTGGCCGGAGCCCACGTCCCCATCCTCCTCCTCTTCTTCCTCATCCTGAAGGTCAGGGTCGCTGTACATGCCCAGCTCGCGTCCCTGGTACACTGAGACCACGAAGTCGTCCCTCGGGAGATCGGCGGTCCAGACCAGATCGTCGTCGATCCTGCCGATCAACTCCGTTATCTCCTGCTCTTCCAGTTCCTTCTCCACGATTATCACGCCGTAGACGACGGTGTGGGTGAAGTGGAGATCGACGCGCGCGATGGGCTCTTCGCCCTGGCTGACGAGATACGCCTCGGAACGGGTGTTGCGGCAAATCCGGTCGAAGTGGATGTCCTCCATGGTACCCCCTTTGCGCGCCGGATCCTGTCCGGGGCCGGCAGCTATTCACTCCCAAGTTGTTCTAGCGGCATCATAGCGGAGCGGCCCGACCGAGGTCAACGCGGGCATTTTCGTTCTTGACCTCACGTCACAAGAACTATTACTTTAAGGAGGATGAAAGCTTCGAGACTCGGGAGAGCACCGAATGGAAGCTACGGCGCTACCTAGAAGCGCAGGTGGCAAGGCTCTGTCCGCCGGCGTTCTTTCAGTTGTTCTCGCGGTATGGGGACAGGGGCTCGTGGCCGGCCACGAGTATCTGTTCGATGGACTGTTGCTGTACGCCGTTGCGCTGACCCTGAGCGCTCGTTTTCTCGATGTCTCGTCCGTAGCTGCTCCGCTGCAGGACCCTGGAGGCCGCTCGCGGCTGATCTCCTGGCGGCTTACCCGGCCGGTCTTCGTGACGGCGATCCTTGTCGTTGCTGCAAGCCTGCTGGCTCTCCGCCTCTTCGCCGCCAATGCCAACCCGTCGGTAGCGTGGCTACTGTATGCTGCCAGCGTGATAGGCGCACCATTGACCGTCTGGCTGGTAGTTGGACGACCGAGATCGTGGTCCTTGAAGGGTTGGAACCTGAACGACGCGGCCGGTCTGGGCGCCGTCCTGCTGGTCGGCGCCGCCTTTCGTCTCTTTCGCATCGATTCGCTGCCCTTCGGTCTTTGGTGGGATGAGGCCTATAGCGGCTTGCAGATCCTCCACATCATGAACGACCCGTCGTATCGTCCGGTGTACGTGGCCGCCATGGCCCAGGAGCCGGCCCTCTTCTGGTACTTCGCGATCCCATTCGTCCATCTCTTTGGACCGTCTGCGCTGGGGCTGCGAATGACGGCGGTGGTCGGTGGACTGATCGGAATCGTAGCCATCTACCTGCTGGCTAGAGAGCTGCTCGGACGTCGCGTCGCGATCGTTTCGGCGTTCTTGCTCGCGGTTATGGCGTGGCACGTGGATTTCAGTCGGATCGCATTCAACTCCATCTGGTCGGTGACGTTTGACGCTCTAGCGGCTTTCCTCCTCCTGCGTGGCCTCAGGGTTGGAAGTCTCACCTGTTTCGCCCTAGCGGGGACCGTGTTGGGCTTGGGCGCCAACATGTATTACACGACCCGACTGGTTCCATTGGTGCTCATTCTGTTTCTGATTCATCGCTTGGCGGCGGAGCGTGGCCGGTTCCTTCGGAGCCAACTGGTCGGCCTCGTCGTTCTTGGTGTGACAACTTTGATTACCATCAGCCCGTTAGTTCAATTTGCCTACCTCCATCCTGCAGATTTCTTCGCTCGAACTGACCAGGTGACTATCTTCAAAGAGGTGATCCACGATCACTCCTACCTTCCGCTAATCGACAACCTGCGCAAGCATCTGGGGATGTTTCTCTACCAGGGTGACTCCAACGGTCGCCACAATCTTCCTAAAGCTCCAATGCTGGACCAGGTTACGGGAGCCCTTTTTGCCATCGGTTTGCTGATAGCCCTGCGAAAGGTGAGGCACTCGCATTACTTCTTTCTCCTGATCTGGTGGCTGGTGATGCTTTCTGGCGGCGTCTTTTCCCTGGCCTTCGAGGCGCCGCAAAGCCTGCGTACCATCGACGAGGTAACCGTGGTGGCGATCTTGGCGTCGTTGCCAGTGGTGGGCCTTTGGGAGCGATTGTCTGAGTTCGATCTGGGAGCATTACGACTGGATGTTGCTGTCGGGCGACTGAATACCCACCAGCTGACCATGCCAGTTGTGACCCTGGCGGTGGTGGGTCTTCTGCTGGGGGCGGCCGCGACGAACTACGATCGCTACTTCGACCAGCAGGCCGGCAACTTCTCCTCCTGGAGCGCCTATTCGGCGGGCGAGACAATTGTCGGCAACCAGGTCAAACGATTGGGTCCGGATTATGACGTCTATCTCGACGAAACCTTCGTCGACCATCCCACCATCGAGTTTCTCAGCGGGCGGAAGAACTTGTCTAGCTTTTCCCCGACGGCCCAGCTTCCGTTGGGAGACAGCAAGAATGTCGCCGTATTCTTGCAGCCATACCAGACTCAGTCCGTGGCGCTGCTGCGCACTCTGTATCCTCAGGCGGACGTGGAGGCGCACCGCTCCCCGGACGGGGATAACATCGTTCTCTACAGCGCCATGGTACCGCGGTCTCAAATTGAGGCTCTGGAGGGGGTGACCGCCAGCTACTTCGGGGATGTCGACGGCACCGGAAGCCCGGTGTTGTGGGAACGGCTACCTTATCCAGCCACCGAGTGGAGCACTCCAGGCTTGCCCAAGCCCCCATTCTTCACTCTGTGGGAGGGCACGCTGGTGGCTCCGGACTACGGGCGGTATCGGTTGAGGCTTGATGGACCTAGGGGCGCCGAACTGATCGTAGACGGCCATCGCATCGCGGGAGCCAGCGAAGAGCCTGAGGTAACTTTGGCGAGGGGTAACCATTCACTTGAGGTTAAGGCCGCCGTGAATGAGTGCACGCCCATGAGATTGCTTTGGCAACCGCCCAACGCCCCCCACCTCACACCGATACCTCGAGACAGGGTCTTCGTGCCGCCGGTCTCCAACCATGGGCTGCTGGGATCCTACTATTCCAACCGGAATTGGAGCGGGGATCCGACATTCCAGCGGATCGACCCTTTCCTGACTACGCGAGTGCAGCTACTGCCGCTGCCCCGCCCCTACAGCGTCGAATGGGTTGGCAAGATCGATGCTCCAAGGTCGGGGTTGTACAGCTTGGCTACAGAGTCGGCTGACACCTCCTGGGTGTATCTGGATGGGCAGTTGGTGACGACAAACGAGGGCGCGGACCGCCAGCTTCGGGAGGGGACTATCCGTTTGGACGCGGGTCTACACGACCTGAGAGTTCGTTTCCGCGACGAGACGGGCTACACCTTCATACGGGTCTATTGGACCCCACCGGGTGGCGAGCGAGAGTTGTTGCCTTCGGATCGGCTCTATCCACCCGAGGGAGACTATCCGCCTCCGCTACAGCTTCCAACTGTCCAGGAGTCCTCTCCGCAGTCGAGGGTGCCCACAACTCTGCGCCCCGGAGCTGTCAAAGAGGAGTTCTCCCGCTCGTTCGGTAGCGGACTCCTTGCCGATCCGAGGGATATGGCGGTTTCTGCGGAGGGCCACATCTACGTGGCCGACACCGCTGCGAAGCGGGTGATGATACTGAATTCAGATGGTTCAGCCGCGGGTCAACTGGAGTCGACCTTCGTGCAACCTTTCGGCGTGGCGGTGTCTTCCGATAGTCGGGTGACGGTGTTGGACTCTCTCGGCAAAGACCCCATCCTACAATTCGGATCTCACGGCGAAGTTGTGGGCCGTCTTGGAAGCAGCGCGGGGGCCTACAGTCCCCGCGGCCTCTTCGTGGATGCCGATGGGTCCATCTATCTGGCCGACACCGGGAGAGGCCGCGTACTGAAGCTTTCGCCTGCTGGGCAGGTGGTTGGGGAGTTCCGGGGAGGGGGTCAGCTGGCGCAGCCCGTGGCCGTGGCGGTGGACAGGAACGGAGTGCTCTACGTTGTCGACGGTGAAAAGCATCAACTGCTGGTGATCGGTTCCGACGATAAGCTGCTGCGAACGTGGGCAATTGCCGTTTCCACTACGTTCGACGCTCCTCACGTCGCCCTTGGGCCGAACGGCGAGATCTATGTCAGCAACCCGAACGGGGGGACGATCGACATCTACGACAGTCAGGGCGATTCCATCGGGCGTGTGGGCGGCCCCGGGGGCGGCGATGCGCAGTTCGGCCTGCCAACCGGCGTGCAGGTTGACGCTCAAGAGCGGCTATGGGTGGCTGATACCCGAAACAAACGGGTAGAGATGTGGACGATTCGGTGAGGTGACTCAGAGGGAGTGACTGATCTATCGAGCTCAACCAGGGGCCATGAGGACGGCAGGACCGCGGATTCTGGGGAGAATTCCGGCAAGGCAGGGTCAGTCCGCTTATCGCGCCTCCTTGACCGAACTGCACCCTTCCTTCTTCTTCTGTCTATGTTGGGACCAGCCGCAGGGCAGTATGTGCTGGTGTCTCATAAGAACGGGGTGATTGCGGCGGCGCTGTACGGCGTTGGGATCGCGCTGTTTCTCTTGACTGTGGGGGTAGAGCGGTGCATATCCGCTCGACCGACCTTCGCCGGAAGTCGAATTGCAATCACCACCGTGTCCGATAGGGTTGGACTTGCCTCCATATCCGCCCTGGCCATGCTAGTGTCGGTCGCAACGGTGACCACCTCCAGCACCACGGGGATCAGTCTCGTTGCGTGGGCGCTCAGTCTAGCTATGGCCGTGGCGGCAGCCGCGATCCCCGAGCAGTTCAGTTGGCTCGGAGGGCTTAGCCGTTGGCGGGTCCGGTGGGCCTGGCCTCGATTGACCAGGGAGCTGGTCCTCTTCGCGGTGATCGTTCTCGCGGGCGCTGCTCTTCGGCTGTACAACCTGGAGGGATACCCGAGCGGCGTTCACGGGGACGAGGCGGAGTTCGGCTTGATAGCACAGTCCATTCTCGAAGGGAGGGGCCCTAACCCATTTGGGGTCGCCTTCTTGGGTGATCCATCCATGTTCCTCTTCGTCGAGGCTCCCTTCGTGGCGCTCTTCGGTCATACCATTTTCACTATTCGTCTCTGCTCCGCTCTGGCGGGTGTGTTGACCCTGCCGGCTTTCTACATCTTGTTGCGACGACTATTTGGGGTGCGGCCGGCGTTGTTGGGACTCGCCCTTCTGGCAGGAAGCGCGGTCCACATCAACTACAGCCGAATGGCTCTGAACATCCCAGAGGTGGAACTACTGGCCTGCCTCGCCATCTACTCGCTGTGGCGGGGTCACCGCAGCTCAAGCCGTTTGTGGTGGTTCTGCGCAGGGGTGTTGGCAGCCCTCTCGGTCTACTTCTATTTTGCGGCCAGAATTCTCCCGGTCGTTCTGGGAGCATACCTCCTGTACCTGATGGTTAGTCGGCGAGAGGAGCTGCGGGCCACCCTGGTTGGCAGCGGTTGGGTCCTCCTGGGTGGGGTGATGACTCTGTTGCCCATGGGGGTGGTATTGGCCAGCAAGCCTAGCGATTTCACGACTCACATGACGGACCGTCTGATCTTCAGCAACTGGAGCCATGCGGCTGGTGGAGGAGGAGCAGGTTCGGTGAACCCTGGGGCCGTACTCATGGAGCAGTTCAGGGTGAACCTGCTAGGTTTTGTGAGCATACCGGATTCGGGGTTCTACGCCTTCGCCGCATCGCCCATTCTCTCTCCGGTTCTCGGTTCCCTGTTTCTTCTGGGGCTCGTGCTGATGTTAGCCAGGATCCGGGACGATCGGTTCGCGCTCCTAGCCCTTTGGTTCTGGCCCGTGCTGCTGGTTAACGGCGTCATCACCATCGATCCTCCCCAATCGGGTCGTGTCCTGCAGGCGATTCTTCCTGCCCTCGCGGGGGTGGCCCTAGTGTTGGAATGGGCGCTGACCTTGGGGGAGAAGCTGTTCAGCCCGCGACTATCCCCTCTGCTGCTGGCTGCTGTAGCGCTGGTGCCGCTGGCGGCTGGATACGTTGACGATGCCAACTTCTTCGGGCCAGCCGCGGAGGCGAGGCCCTGGGAAGCCGGAACGATGCAGGCTCGCTACGTTGCATCCCTCGGGCCCGGCTATCGGGTCTATGGAGCCGGGATGCCCGCCATCTACATAAACCACAGTATTACGAAGTTCCTGTCTCCAGAGGTGGAGGCGGTGAACCTCCACAACCCTGCTGCCATGCTCCCATTGGCTGCTCCGCCCGACGAGGATGTCGCCTTCCTCGTCTATCCCAATATGGTCGGTTACTTGCCTATGATCCTCTCCCTTTACCCAGGAGCCGAGGTGGAGCCGCAGTTGGGACGGGGTGGTCAGGTGGTGTTCATGGCCGTTAAGGTGCCACGGACGGAGATCGCTCGCTGGCAGGGACTTTCGGCTCGATATGATGGAGATTACAGGCTGGAAACCGACGCGGGCGCGCTGGGAGGGGGGGCTGCAAGCTACCCGACCGATGCCATCTGGACCGGCAGCTTGTATGCGGAACAGGAAGGCGGATACCTATTCCAGCTGGGTGGCAGTGGATCTGATCTGCTGGTGGACGGAGTAGACCTGGGAAAGGGGGGGGAGCGGCTCCTGTCCGTGGGATGGCACTCCCTGGATGTGAAAGGCCGGCTGAGTGCACCCGAGTCGAGGGTCGTGCTGAAGTGGCGTCCTCCGGGCCAGCAGTTGGCATCTATCGCTGCCCGATGGCTTGACGGCCGGCCGATTTGGGGCAATCTTGTAGGGCGAGTGGTCGATCAGGCTGGACAGGTGGTGGAGCGAAGAGACCGAGCCATCGGTTTTCGTAATATCTCCGATCTCAGCCACGGCCGTCGTCCGGCGACCTTCAGTTGGGATGGCACCCTGAAAGTGCCCACTTCTGGCAGGTACGATCTCACGCTGAACTCGGCGGGAGACGCTGAGGTCAGACTGGATGGAGAGAGCGTGGTAGCCAATCGTAGGAACAACTCCGGCATGGTGGCTACCACGTCCACTCTGAACCTGTCGGCAGGTGACCATCCGATATTGATACAGTATCTGTGGAGTCAGGAGGTTGGCGTCCTGGAATTGTCGTGGGCGATGTCGGGAGACCGTCCCGTGATCATTCCCCCCGAGGCCTTTGGGCCGCCGCTGCGGTAGAGCTTTTGATAGAGCATCTGATAGAATAGCCGCCATGATTACCACCGAACCCAGTAAGTCACAAACCTCCTTTGCGCCTCCATCCCTCTCTGTTCGCGCTCGTCTGGCCCTGGCCGCGATCCTGGTTGTTGCTGCCATCGTCCGGTTCTACGGTCTCAACTGGGACGAGAACCAGCACCTCCATCCCGACGAGCGCTTCATCGTCATTGTGACGATGGACAGGATAAGTTTACCCTTCCCCAACATCGGGGATGCTCATTTAGGTGACCCTCGCCGCAGCACCCTTAACCCTCGGTCGGCCGATCCGGCCACCGGGCAGCCTCGAAACTTCGCGTACGGTTCATTGCCTCTCTACCTTGTGAAACTGTCCGGCCACATTCTTTCCCCGTTCTGGCCCGCCGCCAACGGCATCGATGGGCTAACCCTCCTCGGCCGTGTATGGTCCGCTCTCTTTGACCTTGGGACCATCCTGGTGGCCTTTCTGATCGGCAGACGGCTCTACGGTGTTGCGGCGGGCTTGTTGGCGTCGCTGCTGCTGAGCCTGACCGTGCTCGATATCCAGCTAGCTCACTTCTACGCCTCCGACACACTGCTAACCTTCTTCCTGATGCTCACCCTGCTGCTGGGGCTGCGGGTCCTGGAGAAACCGTCGGAGGGTCGAGTCATGCTGATGGGCGCCGCGGCGGGATTGGCAATGGCGTGCAAGGCGTCTGCAGCACCTATTCTGCTGCCGGTGGGGCTGGCCTGCCTGCTGGCCGGTCGTCGCAATGAGGACGGCGAACCTACACGCCCCTTCCAGTTTCCGGCCATCAGCGCGGCGGCTCTCTCGTTTCTCGTGGCTGCCGTAGTCTTCCTGCTGTTTCAACCATACGTATTGCTGGATCCACAACCGTTCATCCGCGACATCCAGACCGAGGGCGACATGGTGCGGGGGATCACGATCCTTCCCTACACCATTCAGTACCTGCGAACCCCCCCGGTGATTTACCAGATCGGCACCCTTTTCTTCTGGACCGCCGGCCCCGCGCTGACTTCGGCGGCAATCGCGGG
>DAHXJB010000009.1:0-4052 GCA_027372455.1 Chloroflexota bacterium
CTTGGGGCTGTGCTATCGATCAACCACCGCTATAAGAAATTGACACACTTCATGGCCGGGAGCTATACTTCACGACAGCGGGCAGAGGGAGGCGGTTCCCCCTACCCGATCCACTTTAGGCGTACCCAGTTGCTTGGAGGACGGGCGGGGGCCACGTCCTCGCTTTGTGTTGATCGACTGGAAAGTGATGGTGGGTTCTCGAATCCAGTAGACTGTGGTGTCGGCGGTGATTCTCACGCCTGAAAGGCAGCATCGCGCATGAGAAGAAATGTACTGATTACCTTCTTCGGCATCGTCGTACTCGCTGTGTTCGCGCTGGTGACCATTTGGCCACACAACCCCGGGAAGTACTTGCCCTTCGGCGCGAGCCTACCTCAGGGCAACGGCATCCATCTGAAGATTGGGAGCTGGGAATTCGACCGCGGCCCCTTCAAGCTAGGTTTGGATCTGGTGGGTGGTACGCAACTGCTACTTCAAGCCGACATGTCGAAGATCGCACCCGCCGATCAGGCGACGGCACTGAAGGGTGTGATCAGCGTCATCGAGAGACGCATCAATGCTTACGGCGTGAGCGAGCCAATCGTCCAGGCTCAAGGCACCGATCGCGTCATCGTGGAGTTGCCCGGCGTCAAGAACGTCGACCAGGCGATTAGCCTTATCGGGCAGACGGCGCAGATGGACTTCCGGGAGCAGGTGACTGGCTCGGACGGCAAGCCCCAGTGGGTTATCGCCAAGGCCGTGGGCTCCGACGGGAAAGAGCACGAGCTAACCGGACAGTACTTCAAGCATGCGGACGTGGCGTTCGATCCGACCACCGGCGCCCCCAAGATCGACTTCCAGTTCAATGACGAGGGTGCCAAGCTCTTTCAGCAGATCACTCAACGAAATCTCGGCAAGCCCATAGGCATCTTCCTTGACAATCAGCTGCTCTCAGCTCCCACGGTGCAGAACGTTATCTCGGGCAGCGGCGAGATAACCGGTCACTTCACCCTGGACGAAGCGAAGAACCTGGCGATCGAGATGAACGCCGGTGCCCTGCCGGTGCCAGTTAAAGTGATACAGCAGCAGGATGTGGATGCTACCCTGGGTAGCGACTCCGTCGCCAGAAGCCTCATCGCCGGCGGGATTGGCATCATCGCGGTGATGCTCTTCATGATCCTCTACTACCGGCTCCCAGGTGTGTTGGCTTCGGTTGCTCTGGGCGTGTACTCCATGCTCGCGCTGGCGGAGTTCAAGCTGATCCCGGTGACCCTGACCCTGGCAGGCATCGCGGGGTTCATTCTGTCCATCGGTATGGCAGTGGACGCCAACATCTTGATTTTCGAGAGGATGAGAGAGGAGATGCGCTCCGGGAAGACCCTGAGGGCCGCCATAGACGCGGGGTTTGACCGCGCCTGGCCATCCATCAGGGACTCGAACTTCTCGACCCTCATCACCTGCGTCATTCTGTTCTGGTTCGGGTCCAATTTTGGTACCAGCATCGTCATGGGTTTTGCTCTGACCCTGGGGTTGGGCGTGATCACCAGCATGTTCTCGGCTATCACCGTGACGAGGACCTTCCTGAGGATGTTGGTGAGTACCGGACTGGCTACCGGGAGTTGGCTCTTCGGTCTTGAGAGATCGGCGAGGCCTGCAGCTGCCTCAGCTTCAGCCTTAGGTCAGGAAACGAGGGGGTAGCCGTAACATGATGCTAGACATCGTCGGGAAGAGATACTGGTTCTTCTTGCTGTCGATCCTGGTGTTGGTGCCTGGGGTCATCTCCCTGGTGCTGCCCGGGGGGCTGCGGCCCGGTATCGACTTCACCAGTGGCTCTATCATGACTATCCAGTTTGATAAGTCGGTGAATCAGTCGGATCTACGGAACGAGTTCACCACCCTCGGCCATCCGGAGGCGATGGTGCAGAAGTCGGACAGCGGGATACCCGGCGGCAGCACCTTCATCGTGCGCACCTACACGCTGAAGGGCGAGCAGAAGGATGCTTCCGGGAAGGTGACCGCGCCGGCTGAGCGGGAATCGATTCAGAATGCGTTGATAAAGAAATTCGGCAACATGAAGATGCTCTCCTTCGACTCGGTCTCGCCGATCATAGCAACGGAGACCGTACGCAACGCTGTCGTCGCGGTGGCAGGCGCGGCGGTGGGCATCTTGCTGTACATCGCCTACGCCTTTCGCAGGGTCAAGAGTTCGTTCCGCTGGGGCACATGCGCCGTGATCGCTCTGGTCCACGACGCGCTGGTGGTGTTGGGAGTCTTCTCCATTCTGGGTCGTTTCTTCGACGTTGAGGTGGACTCCCTGTTCATCACGGCGGTGATGACGATAATTGGCTTCTCGGTCCACGACACTATCGTGGTGTTCGACCGGATCCGAGAGAATTACGGGCGGCGCATGGGCGATCGATTCGAGAACGTGGTCAATCACAGCATCATGCAGACCATCGGGCGTTCCCTGAACACGTCGCTAACCGTGCTTCTTGTGCTGGTGACGCTCTTCCTGTTTGGAGGCGTGACAATCAAGACGTTCGTGCTGGCGCTGCTGATCGGCATAGTCACCGGTACCTACTCATCCATCTTTGTGGCAGCCTCGCTGCTGGTGGTATGGGAGAACGGTGAGCTCAAGAAGGGATGGCAGCGTCTGTTTGGCGGCAACAGTAAGCGGGCTGCGAGCCCGGCCAACTGATCCGCGCTTTCGGCCAATCTCGCTGAGAATGAGGGCGGGACCACCGAAATGGTCCCGCCTTTCCGCATATTCTGGGACCCCGTCAGACACCGGCGGTCTCGTTCTCCATCTGAAGAGTCGCCACCAGCCAGGCCAATGCTGCGACCGCTAGAGCGGGTTCCATCTGAGACAGCGCGACGAGAAACGGCAGGCTGGTGGCTGGCGGGGTTGTACCCGCGGGGGCTAGCATATAGGTGAGGCGTGCGGCTACTTCAGGGGGGAGCAGCAGCAGCCCGCCCACGACCATGGCGGCAACGGTCTTGCCGCGAGGATAGGCGCGATCCGCTAGCCAACGTATGGCTTGGGCAGCAGGAATCGTGGCCAGCGTCATGTAATGAGTCCAGGCGATGGGACTCACCAGGATGCTCACACAGATCGCGAGCCCGAACCACTCATCCGTGCGACGGATCCGCCGCACCGCAAGATAGGCAGTCAGCATGGTCAAGAGAGGAATCGCGATGGAGACGAATTGGGCAGCCGTGGGGTTTCTGACCAAGGGGGGAGCGGTTGGCAATGTGACCTGCTCGATGCCAGTTCCGTCGAAGAGCCGCCATCCCAGACTCCAGAGCGATATGTTGGAGACATGGGCCTTGTATAACTGGCTGACCTCTGGGAGCGTTCGAGTGAAGTAGATCAGATGGGCTTGATATCCGATGCGCCAGACCGTTATGCAGTACCCCAGCAGAACGGTCACAGTGAGAGATCCAAATGTCCTCCAGTTGCGCTGAAGAAGTAGAAAGAGCGCCAGTGGCCACAGAAACGGCTTGATCAGGAAGGCAATGCCGATCAGAAGACCCGCCAGACTATCACGCCGCTGCTGAAGCACCCGCCAGGCAATGGCCAGGAAGGGCAACTGTACAAGCCCAAGTTGCCCATAGGTGAGATCTGCGACAACCGGGTGCCAGGCCAACAACAGGCCCGTGACGGCAAGAGTTCCCAGTAGGGAGACGTGAGCCTTCGAGTCTTGACCGAGCATGTAAACGGACAGTATGAGGCAACCTATCTCCAATCCAAACCAAATCGTGGCCGCGGTCGGGTATTGGACCAGAGCCAAGGGGAGGAACAGGAGACCAGCGGTGGGAGGGTGCGCGGTGAGGTAGCCTGAGGCGTAAGGATTACTCCCCTCCAGAAGGGCTCGGGTCAAGTGATATTCCTGCGTCAGATCCTTGCCGTCTGCTATCGCGTTCGACTGCAAGGAGGGCAGCGCGAATATGACCATCGCGATCCCAAGCCCAATGGGTGGGGCAAGGGCTGCCAGGCCGGCAGCGCGCTTGAGGACACCATGCTGCCAAGAGCCGGGAGTCGGTGTGGAACCCATCCTAGCGCTCGCCTACAA
>DAHXJB010000022.1:0-3109 GCA_027372455.1 Chloroflexota bacterium
TGAGGCCTTCATCCTTCGGCTCCTTTCGCCGGAATTTCAGAGGATCAGATCCTCCACCATCCGGTCATGCCCGGTTCTCTGAGCACTACGTGTGCCTACCGCAACCCAGCGCATCGACCTTGTCTTTGAGACAACGGCGTATGGTACTGATATTGCTGAATGGTGAATGACGAGTCTACTCTATTGTCCCCGGTCCAGTGTGCCAACTGCCGATCGGGCTTGTCGACTTGGAGTGAGGACATCGGTGGAGGCCGAAGTCAAGAGAGGTGGGATATCTTGAAGGATCGGGGTGATGGCAAAGGATCCACACGGCGTTCGGTAGCCGTGTTCGCTGTTGGTGCGTTGCTGGTTCTGGTGTTCGCTGCACTTCCCATGAAGCAGGCTCAGCAACCTACGTCGGCGCCCTCGCCTGAGGTCAACTTTAGCCGAGTGGCAGCCGACGTGAAGGCGGGTCAGGTATCTCGTATCGTGGAGAACGGGAGCAGCCTGGACGTCACTTTGATCAACGGCTCAGTGTACAGGTCGCAACGGGAACCAGATCTCGGCTTGACTCAGTCGTTGCGCAACTATGGAGTTACCGAGGATCAGCTCTCCAAAGTCGACCTTCAGATCAAGACGCCTTCGGACTTCGGATGGCTGGGCTCCACCTTCTGGTTGCTGCCGTTGTTGTTCATCGGCATGTTGCTCTTGCTCTTCATGAGACAGGGCAACTCCCAGCCCGGCGGAAACAACGTCTTCTCATTCGGCAAGAGCAAGGCTCGGCGGATTAGCGCCGATCAGCCTACCGTTCACTTCAGCGATGTTGCGGGGGTGGATGAGGCGAAGGAGGAGCTTCAGGAGGTTGTGGAGTTCCTTAGGTCGCCTCAGAAGTTCAGCGCCGTTGGGGCGCGTATCCCCAAAGGGGTGCTGCTGGTTGGTCCGCCGGGCACTGGCAAGACGCTGATGGCCAGGGCGGTGGCGGGAGAGGCCTCCGTTCCCTTCTTCCACATCAGCGGCTCCGAGTTCGTGGAGCTGTTCGTGGGGGTCGGTGCCTCTCGGGTTCGAGACCTGTTTGACGAAGCTAAGAAGAACTCCCCCTGCATAATCTTCATAGATGAGATAGATGCGGTGGGCCGGCAGCGAGGGAGGGGGCTTGGGGGTGGCAACGACGAGCGGGAGCAGACCCTGAACCAGATCCTGGTGGAGATGGACGGCTTCGACAAGAACTCCGGGGTCGTGGTGATAGCCGCGACCAACCGGCCGGACATCCTGGATTCGGCGTTGCTGAGGCCAGGGAGGTTCGACCGCAGGGTGACTCTGGACAGCCCCGATCTGCGGGGACGTCTGGAGATCCTGCAGGTGCACGCTCGAGGCAAACCGCTGGCCGAAGACGTGGACCTCAACACGGTGGCTCGGCAGACCCCGGGCTTCTCGGGGGCCGATCTGGAGAACCTGCTGAACGAGGCGGCTATTCTGGCTGCTCGCCGGAACGATAGCGTTGTCAACAAACCGGATCTGGAGGAAGCGATCGACCGGGTGATCGCCGGACCAGAGCGCAAGGGCCGGCTGATCAGCGAAGAGGAGAAGAACATCACCGCCTACCACGAAGTGGGGCATACCCTGGTGGCCTACTACATGCCGAATCTGGATCCCATCCACAAGGTCACCGTTATTTCCCGTGGGATGTCCGGCGGCCACACCCGCCTGCTCCCTACCGAGGATCGTCACCTTTGGACTAAGTCTCAGATGACGGAGATGCTGGCCTTTGCCCTGGGAGGGCTGGCAGCGGAGGAATTGATGTTCGGTGAGTCCACCACCGGGCCGAGCAACGATCTACAGCAGGCGACAGAGATCGCCCGGAAAATGGTGACCTCCTACGGGATGAGTCAGAAGATCGGAACCGTGAGCCTCAACTCGACGGGAGTGGCGGACTACCTCGGCACCGACTTCTTCGAGCAAAAGAGCTACAGCGAGGAGACTGCCGCCTTGGTGGACACTGAGATTCGGAGGATGATTGACGAGGCCCACGCACGGGCCTCTGAGGTCCTGACCAGTCATCGCCAACAGCTGATCGCCATATCCGAGTTGCTGAAGGAGAAGGAGACCTTGACCGGAGAGGACGTGAGCCAGCTTCTGGGGCCTCGAGAGGCTCAGAAGCTGGCGTGATTCCGGGGGGGGGCCGAGCCTCTCCCTGGCCGGTGATCGTCCTCGGAAGATGCAGATAGTACTACGAAAACAGATAACCCCAACGTAAACGGAACTAGTTCATGACCAGAGTGGCATTGACACGTGTCATCCTGAGCGCCAGCGAAGGATCTCCTCGGCGGAACGTGGAGATGCTTCGCTCCGCTCAGCATGACAGTAGCTGTCACCTCCAGCTTGGCGGACTAGTGCGGCGACACAATGGTTCTGACCAGTGTCATCCTGAGCGCCAGCGAAGGATCTCCTCACGGAACGTGGAGATGCTTCGCTTCGCTCAGCATGACAGTAGCTGTCACCTCCAGCTTGGCGGACTAGTGCGGCGACACAATGGTTCTGACCAGTGTCATCCTGAGCGCCAGCGAAGGATCTCCTCACGGAACGTGGAGATGCTTCGCTCCGCTCAGCATGACAGTAGCTGTCACCTCCAGCTTGGCGGACTAGTGCAGCTGTCTCGGCATGCGGTTTGGCCGTGAAGGTTTGGAATTGGGCGCTGGTAGATCATGGAACAGAACTCTGAACGGGCACTGAAGTTTATCCCTCTGAGCCCTGCCCCGGGTTTCGTGTCTCGCCCTCGGCTCTACAAAGTCATCGCCGGGGGACTGCAGGGGCGCCTGGTGCTCCTCGTGGCTCCCGCGGGCTACGGGAAGACCAGCATTCTGACGCTCATAGCATCCAACTGGCACCGATTTGCCGACAACTCGGCCACTGATCTCCTGGCCTGGTATCGGCTGGACCAATCCGATGATGACGCAGCGGTTTTCTTGGATGGCGTGGTGTCGGCGGTGCAGCGGGTGGTGCCAGGCTTCGGATCTGTCGTTCGCGCAGCACTCCAGTCGACCAGAGATGCCCGTGGCGAGATCCAGCGGCTGATGTCGCTCTTCCTGGATGAGCTTCGTTGGATTCAGCCCAGAAGGGTGTTTCTGGTGCT
>DAHXJB010000025.1:0-6215 GCA_027372455.1 Chloroflexota bacterium
CGAGTGGGCAACTCCGGCGAGAAGTTCGGGCAGGTGGATAGCTACGTACGCGAGAGGCTGGGGCTGTTCCTGAGCAAGAAGGCGGGGAAGTCCGGGCGACGATGGGAGAGCCATACCTTGGAGTTCTTCCAGAAGCTCGGGGTGTATCAGCTGTCAGGAACCGTCAGGTGGCACAAGGCAGCGCCGATAGCGGCGCGGTGAAGGATCTCGGAAAGCCGGATGCGGGAAAACTTCATGTCCGGATTGATGAGGGGAGGCTGGAAACGGGGCGCAGTCTCGGGACCGCGGCGCCTGCAGCTACCGCGTGGACAGCGCCGGACCAAAGAGCCAGCGCGCCAGTCTCCTACTCTACCTCAGACATTGGTCTAGTAGACCCGGATGCGCCGCGATGCTACACTAGCCTCCCGATAGATGGTCGTCGGTCTCGCGGGGATGCGTCCCGCGGGGGAGCCGTGCCCGGGGAGGCGCTTCATCGCGTCCTGGAGAGATACCATCATAGCGCTGGCCAAGGAGCGGGCTAAGGAGGAGTCGCTGGAGCTGTGGCACCAGCGCCCCGACGAGAGCCCACGTTTCAACTACCGCTGGGAGCACCTGCGGGCGGTTGTACGTCTCTGCGAGAGACTGGGGCGCCAGTTGGGCGCCGACATGGAGGCTCTCACCGCCGCCGTCTGGCTCCACGATATCGTCAAGAGCCATTCCCCCGAGCCGGGTGAGATCTCCGACGCCGAGTTAGCCGCCGATGAGGCGCGCCGGGTCCTCCTGACCACCGATTTCCCTCCGTCCAAAGTCGACGCCGTGGCCGCGGCCATCCGGGTCCACGAAGGTCTCTGCAAGGACTATCGGCTGGAGCAGCTGGAGGCGGCAATCCTGTGGGATGCCGACAAGCTGAGCAAGCTGGGCGCTACCTACCTTGTTCACAGTTTCTGCAGCCACCCTGCCTTCGACCCCATCTTTCAGGGCAAACCCACCGACACGGATCTGGTGTTACGCGCGACACAGGATTGGCTGGTGATAGGGAAGCGGATCGTCGGCAGCATGAACACGGAGCCAGGGCGGACCGAAGGAGCCCGAAGGCTGACCTACCTGAAGAAGTTTGTGAAGGAGCTGACAGAGGAGTGGGAGACGAGCTGATCCTGATCCGCAAGCTGAACTACGAGGATCGCGAGACCTGGCGCTGGTCCGGGAAACTGGTAGAGCGCCGGGACGGGGTCATGGTGATAGACGCCCTCTTCAACGCCCCTCCCCGAGACTTGGGCTACATGAAACTGGAGGGAACCGATCTCTTCCACGAGTACTACTTCGCCGATCGGTGGTTCAACATCTTTCAGGTCTTCGGGGCCGATGGTGTACTCAAGGGCTGGTACTGCAACATCTGCAAGCCCGCTCGGTTCCAGGACCATCAAATCGACTTCGTGGACATGGTGCTCGACGTCTTCGTGCATCCGGACGGACGGTCGCTTGTGTTGGACCAGGAGGAGTTCCGGGAGAAGGTGTCGATGTACTCGGCGGAGGATGCCCAGCGGGCCGAGGAGGCAGTGAGCCAGCTACTCGAGATGATCCGCCGCCGGGAACACCCCTTCGACACCATCGAGAGGTTCCAAGGCTGAGTTCCCCGCTCGCAAGACCATCCCGCGCAGGGCTGTCCCGACCACGCTCAGCGATCGCTCACGACTTGGCGATGCCTTCTCCCGCGCCGATCCGACGATAGCCCGGATAAAGGGTGGCCACCCCCGCGACAAACAGGGCCACGATGCCGCCGGCACCCATGAAGGTTATCGGGGCGCCCACGGCATCCGCCACCGCGCTGATCGGCAGGACGGTGATGGGGCGGATCGACTGCGCCATCATGTAGACACCCATCACCCGCCCGTACACCCCGGCATCGGTATTCAGCATCACAAGGCTGCTGTTCAGCGCCATGTACGCGTCTCCGGACACGCCCACCACAAACAGACAGGACGCAGCCTCCAGGGGCAACCCCTTCCAGGTGAAGAAGGCGAAAGCCAGAAGGCTGAGCCCGAAGACGATGCCGAGAGCAAGCTGCAGCTGAGCCTTGCGGGGATACTGCGCCAGGTAGGCAACCACCAGGGTGCCAACCAGGGAGCCGATGCCCGCAACGCTCAACAGCACTCCAAGTCCGACCGGACCGACGTCGAGGTCGTGGATCGCCACCACGGGCATCAGGTTGATGTAGGGCATTCCGATCGCGAGGGGAATGAACCCCAGGCTCATCAGGGCCAGGAGGGCCGGCCGCTTCAACACGTAGCCGAAACCCTCGGCAACGCTACGGCCAGCGCTGCGTCGCGTTCCCTGCGGACTTCCCGGGTTCCCCACGTTGAAGACAGACCACCAGACCCAGAGGTAGCAGAGAGCGATCAGAAAGAACACTCCGGTAACACCAAACAGGGGGAATGCGATCAGCAAACCCGCGATCGAGGGTCCGGCGATGCGTGTCAGGTTCATTCCCGCGCTATTCAGGGCGATGGCGTTGGCCAGGCCGCTTCCTCTGCCTACGATGGCTGGGAGATAGGCCTGGCGCGCGGGCATGTTGAAGGAGAAGGCCGTCCCCTGGAGAAATCCGAAGAACACCAGCCAATGGATGGTCATCAGATTCGTGGCCAGCAGGAACGCCTGGGCCAACGCAAAAATGGCCATCCCCGCCTGTGTCCAGAGCAGCACCGTGCGTTTGGGGAAGCGATCGGCCAGCACACCCCCGATCGGCGAGAGCACGATGCGGGGCAATCCCATCGCCAGTGTGACCATCCCCAGTCCCAGTGCGTCGCCGGTGAGCTTGTAGGCGAGATAGCCACGAGCAACCTGCTGCATCTGCATCGCCATCCAAGAGCCCATGAAGCCCCACCAGAGGATGCGGAAGTCCCGCACCTCCAGGGATTGAAAGGTGCGGCGGCTTACGTCTCGGACGTTAGCTACCGCACGCTGATACAGTCCGGTTGAGTGCACACCCGGCTCGACGGGCTGTTCTGTCTTACCGATCTCCACCTGTCAACTCCAATGACCCCTGAACTCAGCGGAGGTTTGCCTCCAGGCGCTCCAGCAGCACCTCGAAGCTGGCAAGCTCCTCCTGGCTGAAACCGGAGAGTACGCGACGGCGACGGCGCGCCTGCACCCGTAGCAGCGCGGGCATGGCGGCCCGAGCCTTGTCGGTGAGCCACACTCGCTGCAAGCGACGGTTTTCCGGGTCGCAATCGCGCCGCACCCAGCCGTCGCGCTCCAGTCGCTGGACAATGCCCGTCAGTGTCGCCGGCTCGATGGCCATCCGGCGTCCCAGATCGGCCTGGACGAGGCCATCCACACGAGACAGACGCTGGAGAAGGGCAAACTGAACTCCCGTTAGGCCAAAGGGCTCGAGCAAGAGGTCGAAGCCGTGGCGGAGACGGCGGGCGAGACGCGCGATGCGCGCCGTGAGAAAGCGATCCAGGTCATCGATGGGCTGCTGACGGTTGTTACTCATCTTCGATTATATCTCCGCGTGCTAATATTAGCACGCTACATCCCCTCGTTCAATCCGGCCCGGCCGGGGCAGTCAGGCAGGCCGCGATCACCGGGCATGTGGATCGGGCCGGCCGGATTGGGGCATTATTCAGAGCAGGGGATGGGAGCAAGGGGCTAGAGCGGCTCAGAGACCAAGATCACGGGCGACGCCGGCCAGTCCCAGCTCCTCCAGTTTGCGCGACGGCATGGCGGTCTCCGGGTCCCACCCCATGGCCTGGCAGAACTCCCTGACCTGGGTAGCCAGGTCCACCGTCACCCCCCGCACGTTGCCAGTCTTCAAAGGAGGCTCGCCTATCATCCGCCCCGGTACCCGGTACCCGGTACTTCAGGGGGTTCAGTCCATCTCGCAGGTTGAAGGCGTGGCGCACATCTGCGATCCGCTCCCCCACCGTCAGGCAGTCCGCCAGGGTGAATTCCCATCCGGTGACCGCTTGAAGGAAGGCTGGAACGAATTGCCATGGATAGGAAAAGGCGGCGAACTGACACAACCCGGCGGAGTTGATCAGATGCATCAGGTTGTACGCCCTGGCGTGAATCTCCCCTTGCCGGCATACTGATACTTGTCCGGTCTTGGCCCCAGATCGAGGCCGAAAGGCACGCTCTGCTCACCCCCTGGGTGTGGCGGCCCGGAGTGGCGTCCATCAGGTATGTAGTAGCGAAGCCGGGCCCCCACCCCATACCCACCCAGGAAGTCCCTCAGCAGCCCCTCTGGCGGGATTTCCTCGCCAATCCTCCCCGTGGATAGGTCCACGTTCAGTATCTTGCCGGCGTAGCCTCCCGCCATGGTGCTCCCACCGAGTGCCGAGTGCTGGGTGCTGGGTGTTGTCAGACTGTCAGCTTCCGATGCAGGATGTCCGTGATCTCCTTGATGGTGGGAAACCTTCCCTCTCTCTTCTTGGAGAAGATCAGTTCCCCGTCCGCGGTCACCTCGAAGACCCCGCCTCGAGAAGGGATTATGGTGAGTTGTCCAACGTCGGTTCCCAGCTGGCTAAGGACCGACTCCGCCAAGCCGACGGCTTGGGGGAGGTAGTTTCACATGCTGCAATACTCGATCGAAATGGAGAGCTGTCTGGGTTCCGCCACTGGGGCCACCTCCTGAACAGGTTGTTCCGCAACCTTCATACCAGGAAGCTTCGGCCGCTGCAAGACTTCTGCTCGCTCCAGGGCCCGGCCCGTGGACGGGTGCGAGTGCCTCCCAGCCATGGTTGTGATAGTTGAACATAAGATATATATCAATACCTGGTGCTTTTGTGTTATAGTGAGAACCATCGTGATTCAGACATCCTAGCCAGGCCTCTTTCCGCTGCCTTCGCGATCCCATCCGGAATGGCGAAGGTTGCCGGGCAAGGGCACCGATTCTCCCCACAAAAGGTGCGAGAGCAATGACCTTGGAAGCTTTCTCCGATAGATCGCGCAGTCACAACCCGCTGCTGCTGGCCGTGCGCTTCCTGCTCTACTGGGTGATTAGAGCGCTCGTTGTCCTATTTCGATGGATTCGTTTTCTGTTCCGGCCCGCGTTGGTCCGTTATGGACTGCTGATCGTGCTGGTGGCCGGCGCAGTCGCGTGGAAATCGCTAGGCACCCCCGCTTTTCTCCCCTGGTTGCCGTCGGACAGCACCCCGGGGACACTTGTATCCACCTCTGCGACCACCCAACCACCGCCGGCGCCGGTGGTGGAGCGCTACCTGCAGGCGCAGGCCAACTTTGACGCAAAAGGCATGTGGGACACGATGAGCGACCCGCTCAAGCAGCGAATGACGCTGGCCAACAACTCTGAGACGCAGATCCAGAATGCTCTGGACAGCGCTCGCCAACTCCAGCGCAACTACACAGCCATCACCTACATCGGTGGCCATGCCCTCGGCAGCAACCAGATGGTCTACTTCTATGTGCTGACGATGAAAAGCCCTACCGGCACATCTCAGATACCCTACACCTTTGTGGTCGATCAGAACGGCAAGATCAGCAATATCCAGTGGAGCATGTAGCGATGATACGCAATGACTCGAATCGAGAGCCTCTCGATCGGTCGATAGAGGATTTCACCGACTCACTTCTCGATGGGATTGGCCGGCAGTTCCGGCGGCTGCTGCTGGTGGCCGCGGCTCTGGCAGTCTTCTGGGCCTTCCTGCTGCCCACCTGGCAGAACTGGCTTCCCATACTCGGCACGGGTGCGATGCTCCTCTTTCAGCTCTTCTTCGCCGTGCTGTTCATGGTGGTGCAGTTCGTCGCCCTCTTCTGGTTCCTCGGAAGGGGCCGCACCTATTGGGTCAAACCCGGCGAAACCGGCGTCGGCTTCAAGGACTACAAGGGCAATCCCGAGGTCCTCGAGTCCGCACGCCGTATCGTCACCCTCCTCCGAGGCGTCAAGGGCTTCAAACAAATGGGCGGCGAGGCCATCCGTGGCCTCCTCCTCGTCGGTCCCCCGGGCACCGGCAAGAGCTACCTCGCCCAGGCCATCAGCACCGAGGCCGGCGTCCCCTTCGGCTACGCCTCCGCCCCTTCCTTCCAGAATATGTTCATGGGCATCGGCAACCTCCGCGTCATGATGCTCTATGGCAAAGCACGCAAACTCGCCAAAAAGTACGGCGCCTGCATCCTCTTCATCGACGAGGTCGACGCCATCGGCGCCGCAAGGGCCAATCAGGGTCCCAGCACCGGTATGGGAGGCATGATGTTCGGCGGCAACACAGGCATGCTCA
>DAHXJB010000027.1:0-4726 GCA_027372455.1 Chloroflexota bacterium
AAAGCCGGGGGTTTATCTCTGTTAGCCCCTCAAAGGGGCAGGCAAATACATGAAGCGCCTAAAGGCGCTCACCTACATGCCCAACTTGAGCTGATCATAATGAGCGTCTTCCTTGTCCTGATTTCTGACGTAAGCTCTGACCATCTCCTCATCGAGCCCTATCGTGGTCACGAAGTATCCTCTGGCCCAAAAATGCTCGCCTGAGAAATTCCTGCTCTTCCCGGCAAATCGTCGAGCTATCGAGATCGCACTTTTCCCTTTGATATACCCAATCACATTCGATACCGAGAATTTCGTCGGGATGCTGATGCAGATATGCACGTGATCTGACATCAAATGCCCTTCCACAATCCTACATTCCTTCTGCTCTGCCAACTCCCGTAATATCTCACCAAGATACTTTCGGATAGCTCCAAATATCAACTTCTTCCGTCGCTTCGGTATAAATACCACGTGATATTTGCAATCCCACTTCGTATGACAAAGACTCTGGTACTCTTTCACTTGATTCTCCTAACTTTTGATCGAGTCAGAAGAATCAGGCTGACCGTAGCGCTCGGTCAAACCTTGTTAGTCCCCCGGCAGAGCCGGGGGATTACCTTATTTATTTATGTAGATAGCATAAAATAATGGCGAAAGCAGCTCGGTGTGGTACCGCGCGTAAAGAAGGCCTGATCCAACTGCAGACTGCGTCCAGGGAGATAATAATTTAACCATGACAGAGACAAGAGACCGCATCAGGCAGGTCTACAAATTCCTCAAGGATGCCGCCCAACTCCGACAAAAGCCGGTCCGACTCCTCAGCGAGCAGCCCAGACTCTTCTGGGTAGACGATCTCCCGAACCACCCCAGCATCCATCTTGCCCGGCCCGTAATCGGCGAGGATTCCTGCGACTATCTCCTGCGCGCAACGCGTCCGGCGCTGACCCGGTGTCCATCTCCCCCAGAGGCGCTGAAGGCGTGGCTCAACTCGGACTTGGATAACCCGGACGTGCCGGCTCAGGTGCTTCCGTCCATCAACCGGACTGACCCAGAGCAAGGGACTGTCACCATCCCCTTCGAGAGCGACCTTGCGCGAGTGGAGGCCTGGAATGCATGGAGGGTGAAGCGCAATCAATGGGCTGACGCGGAACGCCCGTCTCGCCAAGCCATGGGGGTGTTCGAGGTGCTATATGCCCTCCATGCGGAAATGGAGCGGGAAGGTGAACAGATGGAGCTGCTCGCCGCCGATGGGCACCTGGCATGGCAGACCACCTCCAGTATCAGTGGCCCTGTGAGCATCAACCACCCGATCCTCTTGAAGCGGGTGGAGATCACCTTCGATGCCTCGGTGCCGCAATTCCTCGTGGTGGATTCGGACCGCGAACCAGAACTCTATACGACGCTGATCGCCGATCTGACCGAGGTGAATCATGCGTCATTCAAACACCGTCAAGACGAGTTGTCCGAGGGCGAATACCATCCCTTCGGCTACGAAGACACGGATGCCTTTCTGAAGGCCCTCGCCCAGACCCTGTCCCCACTGGGTGGGCAGTACTTGGACGACACATCTGCCATCGGCAGCCCGGGGCAGGACCTCTGCATCTGGCGAAAACCGGTGTTCGTGCTACGCAAGCGGATGCTAGGGCTGAGCAATGTCATCGATGCGATACTGGAAGACTTGGAGGACCGGCAGGAGTTTTCTCCGGCTCTGCTGCAGATCGTCGGCGAGGACGGCAAGGACTGGCAGAACGTCGGCCTGGGAGATGGCGGCGAGGCTGAGAACGGGCAGCCACACCAGGGTTGCCCCGAAGAGCAGGACATCCTGCTGGCCCGGGAGGCCAATGCAGAGCAGTTCGAGATCGTCAAAAGGATGGACAAGGGGGGCGCCCTGATCGTCCAAGGGCCGCCCGGCACCGGCAAGACCCACACCATTGGTAACCTGATGGGGCATCTCCTGGCCCAGGGCAAGTCTGTGCTGGTGACCAGCCATACGGCCAAGGCCCTGCGCGTCCTGAAGCAGCAGGTGCCTGAGGATCTCCAGCCCCTGTGTGTCTCCGTGCTGACCACCGATGCTGACGGCCGCCGTCAGATGGAAGCCGCGGTGAATGCCATCAACGAGCGCATGTCCCGGGACAACCCGGAGACCCTGCTGCGCCAGGCCGAAGACAAGCGCCAGGAACGGGCTGAACTGATTCATCGCCTGAATGACCGCAAGAAGCTGCTCCAGCGGGCTATTGAGGGGGAGTACCGGCCAATCCAGGTGGGTGGCAAGGACTATTCCCCGGCCGAAGCGGCACGCCGGGTGGCTGCCAACCGGCAGGCCCACGGCTGGATTCCCTCGCCGGTATGTCTCGGTGATCCGTTGCCCCTGACCGATGCGGAACTGGCCAAGCTTTACACCACCAATCATCTGTTCACGGCGGATGATGAGCGGGATGCCGGCTACAGCCTGCCCAAGCTGGACAGTTTGCCCTCCGAGGCGGTGTTCACGTCAATGGTCCATGATTACCGCGCCCTCATCGGCAACAGCCTCGCCTTCGGCAAGGAACACTGGGGGAATTGTTCAGGCTCCAGCGAGGACCTGGCCAGGATCCTGGGTGACCTGGAGGCGGAGTTCTCATTGAAACGGGGTGAGGGTTGGCAGGCCTATGCCATCGTCGCGGGCGAGGCTGGCGCTCATCAGATGCAGCCCTGGGAGCATCTGGTCGATCTCATCGGCAAGACGGCGGAAGCCGGTGCAGAGGCCTTGAAGCATCTGCATTTCCGGCCGGAACTAGCCACAGACACACCTGTAGTCCATCAGCTGGAGACGTTCAGGGCCATCCTGAACCACCTCGCCGGCGGCGGTGGCCTCGGCATGGTCACCCTGTTGACCCATGGCGAATGGCGCAAGCTGATCAACACCGTGTCCGTATCCTCTGGACGGCCCGATCGCCGGGAGCACTTCGAAGCCCTGGCCGCCTTTGCCAACCGGGCAGTTCTACGGGATGAACTGGGTGCCGTCTGGGATGCCCTCATCGGCAGCCACGATGGTCCTTCCTTCGCCAGTCTGGGTGCGGAGCCGGAACTGGCCTGCATGCCCGTCACCCATGACATCCGGCGCTGGATCGCCTGGTATCAACAGGCCTGGCTACCGTTGGCGAGACGGCTCACCGATGCTGGCCTGCGCCTGCAGGCCATCCTGGATGCCGAGACCCGCACGGCTAGTCCGATCAGTGAATATCTGGTCATCGAGAAGGTGGCCACCCGGATATTGCCACCCATCCTGGAACCTGATATTCGTCGCAGGCGCCTGAAGGAATGCGAGGATGGGTTCGATGTCTATGCCAAGAACGTGGAAGCCCTGGGCGAGCATGCCCTGCGGGGAGTGGCCAGAAGGCTTCTAGATGCCGTGCGTGAGCGGGACGCGGACAAGTACGTGTCCGCCTTGGAGTACCTGCGCCGCCTCTACGACATCCTACCCCAGGTACGGGAACGTGCTGCCCTGATCTCGAAGCTGCGCGTGAGCGCTCCGGCTTGGGCCGAAGCCCTGGCTGCCCGGGCACCCGGACACAATGTCAGCGAGCCGCCCGGGTCCATACCCCATGCCTGGGCATGGCGCCAGCTGGCGGACGAGCTGGCGGAACGGGACAAGCTGGACGGACCGGAACTGCAGCGGGAGATCGAGCAGATCCAGCAGACCCTGCGCCAAGTGACCACCTCCTTGATCGACTCCCAAGCCTGGGGACGGCAACTGACCAAGGTGCAGGGGCAGCCCTCTATTCGCCAGGCACTGAACGGCTGGCTGGACACCATGAAGCGGCTGGCTTCGACGCGTAAGCCCCATGAGCGTCAGAAACTGATGACTGAAGCGCGCCGGCTCATCAAGACCAGCGCCGCCGCCGTTCCGGCCTGGATCATGACATTGTCTACGTTGGCGGAGAGTTTCGATCCCAGAAAAACCCAGTTCGACGTGGTGATCATCGACGAGGCCAGCCAAGCCGATATGAGTGCCTTGGTCGCCCTCTACTTGGGCAAGCAGGTGGTGATCGTCGGCGATAACGAGCAGGTGAACCCGGAAGCCGTCGGCGTGAACCAGGGACCGCTCCAGCATCTCATCGTGACTCACCTGGGCGGCATCCCCAATGCCCATCTCTATGACGCTCGGCAATCCATCTATGATCTGGGCCGGCAATCCTTCGGTCAAGCCATCCGCCTGGTGGAGCACTTCCGTTGTGTGCCGGAGATCATCGAGTTTTCCAATCACCTCTCCTACAACGGCACTATCCGCCCCCTGCGGGAATCCAATTCATCCAGTCTAAAGCCGGCCTGTGTCGCCCTGCGGGTGGACGGGCAGGCCAAGAACAAGGTCAACCAGGTGGAGGCCAAGGCCGTAGTCAACCTAGTGCGCGCCATGATTCAGCACCCGGCGTATGCTGGCAAGACCATCGGCGTTATCTCCCTAGTGGGGGAGGAACAGGCCTACCTGATCGAAAATCTCATCAGGAAGCAGGTGGATCCCGTCGAGCTGGAAAACCGCCGTGTGCTATGCGGCAATTCGGCCAGCTTCCAAGGGGACGAGCGGGACGTGATGATCCTGTCCATGATCGACAGCCCGAGCGAGGACAGCGATGACCTGATCCGGCTCAAGGGGGAAGGCGCATTCGAGAGCATCAAGAAGCGTTACAACGTGGCGGCTTCCCGGGCTAGAGACCAGATGTGGGTCGTTCATTCCCTGGATCCCGACAGTAATCTCAAGCCCAAT
>DAHXJB010000034.1:0-2194 GCA_027372455.1 Chloroflexota bacterium
CCCCCGGCTGCTTATCTATCACCACCACTTCCGGATCCTCATGGACCACGCACAGCACGGGGGCGTTCTCGGCGGGCTCCACAGGGCGCTCTTCCGGCCGCGCCACCTCCACGGCATCTCCCTCGGCCAGACGGGTGCCGGCCTTGGGGAGCATCCCGTTGACCGTTACCAGGCCTCCTTCGATGGCTCTCTGCCAGGCCGCCCTGGACTGCTCAGGGAAGACCTTGGCCAGGAAAACGTCCAACCTGGTCCCTTCGTCCTGCTCGGTTACGAACTGTCTCACTTCTGGGGATCGCCGTCCGCGGAATGCTGCTCCGAGGGGCTGGTGAGAAGGTGATAGGCCAGGATTGCCACGCCGATCACGATGGCCGAGTCGGCGACGTTGAAGACCGGCCAGTAGGTCAGGTCCACGAAGTCGAAAACGTGGCCGTACCGTACCCGATCGATCAGGTTACCTAGCGCTCCGCCCAGTTGCATGCCGAGGCAGATGGCGAGCGATTTCTTGTGAGCCGGGACGTACTTCTGGCCGACCAGGATGCCGCCCACCACCAGGATCCCCACGGCGATGAAGAACAGCGACTGATTCTGGAACAGGCCGAAGGCGGCTCCCCGGTTCTCCACGTAGGTCAGCTTCACCAGGTTGCCCACGAGAGGGATGGAGCGGCTGCCCGAGTCAATCAGCAGCTGTCGGACGGCAATCTTGCTCGCTTGATCGAGCGCTAATACGATCAGCGCCGTCACCAGGATCAGGGTGGTGCGGAGGGAGGACCTTCTGCCTCGCTCTTCCGGCTTCGCGTCAATCACGTTGGTGTTGTTCTCGTGGGTCAGTGTTGGCCCTCCTGTTGCTTCTTGCACCGTATGCACAGGGTCGCCTGGGGCAGAACTTCCAACCGTTCCAATGGGATAGGTTGCCCGCAGTTGCTGCAGATCCCGTAGCTTCCCTGATCGAATCGCCGCAGGGCGTCCTCGGTGGCCTGGAGTTGACGGCGCAGATTCATCTCCAGCGCCAGATCCCTCTCGTGCTCGAAGGTCTCGGTGCCGATGTCCGCCATGTGGTTACTGTAGTGCTCGTACTCGGTGGTTGTGCCCAGTCCGTCGGCGTGGAGGTAGCCCAGGGCGTCGATCTCCTCCTGGAGCTGCTTGCGCTCCTCCAACAGCCTCTCGTGCAGATCCTCCATGGTGATAGCCATGATCCGCCGCACCGCCTTTCAGATAGGCTCGTTTCCACGAAACAGCCTATCCCAGGATGGCAAGGGCCATGCCTCCTGAAAGGATTCTATAGCTCGGATGGGGGCAATGGCAAGGCGAGGGAGACAAGAGAGGCAGGAGGGGTCACTATCCCTCGTTTCACGGGGACTTCAGGACAGAGGATTGCCGTCCGATCCGCCACGCGGTCTTGAGCAGCAGGGCCACAAGCCCCAGATACAGCAGCCCGAGGACGAGGTAGGTTAGCGGGTTCCCGAGTGGGCCGGGTCTGTTGCGGGTCAGGTTCTCGCTGAGCACCGTGACGTAGTCGGCTACCTTTCCCCTGGAGCTGGCCCGGAACGGGAGGTGAGCGTCCACCGATTTCTCGTTCATGAAGGCCGTGCCCTGGGGATACCCGCTATGGTAGAACATCAGCACCTTCACGGTGTTCTCCCGGGGCACTCCTTTGCCCTCCACCGAGAAGTACAGCTTGCGGCCCGCCGAGTTCGGAATGGGATCGAAGTTGAAGGTCTCCCACCGTTCCTGAAGAGTTCCAGGTCGCATATCTGATGGATTCCCCACTGGCAGCCGCGAAATGGTCCGCCTCACGGTACGCAGAGGCGGCCCGTGTGGCTCCTGCTTCACGTTGAAGGTGATGGCGGCCTGATCCGCCGGCTTATCCGCCGCCAGCACGACCGAAATGCTGTCCAGATTGTTCCATCGCACCACGAAACTCTGCCCCACCGCGGACCAATTGTTTACAGTTCCCACACCATTGCCGGCGGGAGGGCTGCTGGCATCCGGCACGTTCACTGGTATCTGGAGGATTCCCCAAAGCAGCGCTGCCCCCACCGCCACGCCCGCCGTCCAGATGATCGCCTTGCGCAACTCCAGCGGGGAGATCGCCGGCAGGTATCTCGGTACGGTGTGGGTCTCTGTGGACTGCACCGCCTCCCCCACGGGGATCGCCTCCAGCAGTTCGACAAGCCGGCCGCGGAACCCCTCCAGG
>DAHXJB010000045.1:0-2869 GCA_027372455.1 Chloroflexota bacterium
GATCCACCACAAGATTGACCAGGATGAATAGTGTCGAGAAGGTGAGGGTGATCCCCTGCACCATCGGGTAGTCGCGGGCGAAGATGGAATCGACCAGCAGTTGGCCCATGCCTGGCCAGCCGAAGACGGTCTCGGTGAGCACCGCGCCCCCGAGCAGGGTTCCGAATTGGAGTCCCACGACGGTGATTACCGGCAGCAGGGCGTTTCGCAGGGCATGACCGTACACCACGACTCGCTCGTTGAGCCCTTTGGACCGGGCGGTCTGGACGTAGTCCTGTCGGAGTACCTCCAGCATGCTGGAGCGTGTCATCCTGGCGATCAGGCCTATGACGAAGCTAGCCAGGGTGAATGATGGCAGGACGAAGCTCATTGGCTGATCGGCGCCGGCCGCGGGGAACCATTTCAAGTTGATGGAGAAGACGACTATCAACATCAGCCCAAGCCAGTAGACTGGCATAGATACCCCAAAAAGGCTTGCAGCGGATACGAGATAATCGATCTTCGAGTTGTGGTGAGTAGCGGCGACGACACCTACGACGATCCCTCCTACGATGGCGATGATGATTGCGACCAGCGCCAACTCGAAGGTGTAGGGGAGCCGCGCCATCACCTCGTCCAGGACTGGCTGAGATGTGCGCGCGGATGTCCCGAGATTGAGGTGAATTAACCGTCCCAGGAAATCGCCATACTGGACCAGAACCGGCTGGTCGAGGCCCAGCTGATGCCGGACTCTTGCCACATCGGCGTCGCTGGCCAGCACCCCGGCGATCACTCTGGCCGGGTCACCCGGCAGCATGCGGAGCATAAGAAACACGATGGTCGCCACACCAAAGAGGGTGGGGATGGCGGCCAGGAGTCTCTGCACGATGTATTTGAACATACGCTGCCCTACATAACGTAGGGCGGGGCACAGGGCCCCGCCGCCGCAGGGCAATCACCCGACAGGCGGCAGGGCAGAGCGCCCTGCCCTACTTCTCGTGTTGGTCTAGGCCGGCTCGGCGTATATGGCCGAGAACTTTTCGTTGGAGATGGAGCCAACGTTCTTCAGCTTGGCCGAGTAAACTATCGGGAAACTCTGAACCCAGAGGAAAATCCACGGGGCGTCGTTCCAGATCAGTTTGGAGGCCTGGCAGTACTGCTGCGCTCGCTGCTGCTCGTTGGTGTTCATTTGCGCCTTGTCCAGCAGATCCTCCACCCGCGGGTTGGTGTAGTGCGCTGTGGCAAGACCTGCGGGGGGCCAGTATTTCTTCTGGAAGAGCACCATCTGCTGGACGGCATCCAGGTAGCCGGGTCCCCATCCCAGCATGTGCATATCGGTGGTGGCTTTGTCCGGCGCCACGTTGATCGTTGCCAAGTAGGTGGGCCAATCCATGGTGGAGGCGGTCACCTTCAGACCGACATCGTTCAGGTTTCCGACGATTGCCTGGGCAGCCTGGGCATCCTGCAGATAGCGGCCGGTGGGGTAAACCATCTTGATGGGAGTACCACTCCATCCGCCCTGCTGCAGCATCTGCTTGGCCTTGTTGGGATCGTATGGGTAGGACCCGGCCTTGCAGTAGCCGAAGAGAGATGAGGCCATCGGCGCATCCATCACCTCGGCGGCGCCAAAGAGGACGCTCTTGACGATCCCCTCCTTGTCCACAGCGTAGTTGAGTGCCTGGCGGAACTTGACGTCCTGGAAGGGGCCCGGGCGGGTGCAATCTATGGCCGTGAAGATCGTGCGGTCGCCCTTGGCCAACAGCACCTTCACCTGGCTGTTCTGTTGAAGTTTGGGGATGTCTGACATCGGCGGCAGGATGATGACTTCGGCCTGATTGGCCAGCAACAGGCTCTCGCGGGTAGCTGCCTCTGGAACAATCTTGAACTGCACCGTCTGATAGTAGGGCTTGGGACCCCAGTACTTCTCGTTTCGGACCAGAACCACCTCCGAGCCTTTAGTGCGGCTCTTGAAGGCGTACGGACCGGTGCCGACCGGCTCGTCGTCGTAGCTGTTGGGATACTTCTTGGCAACGTTGGGCGAGACGATGGCGTAGGCCGTTTCGGTGAGCGCCGCTATGAACGGCGGGAACGGATTCTTGAGATCGAAGCGCACGGTGTGGGTGTCGACGGGCGTAACTGCCTGGACGAGGTCCAGTGGTGCCCGGAGCGGCATCTTCATGCCCTTGTTGAGCACGCCACGATCCCAGCTGATCTTAACAGCCTCGGCGTTAAACGGCGCGCCGTCGTGGAAGGTCACGTCCTGGCGCAGCTTGAAAGTGTAGCTCTTGCCGTCGGAAGCCATTTGCCACGATTCGGCCAGCGCTGGATGAGGTTTCGCATCTTCGCCCAGAGTGACCAGACTCTCGCACACGTAGTCGACTATGTTCTGAACTGTGGTGGTAGTCTGTCCGACAGGGTCAAGACTGTCTGGGTCCACGCCTATGACGATGCGGATCGTACCGGTGCCGGTCTTGACGGCGGGCGCAGCCGTGGCGGCGGGAGCGGCGGTCGCTCCTCCGCTGGGAGCTGCGGTGGGTTGGGGTGCGCTGGCGGCCTTGGCGGGCGCGGCCGTGGGACTTGGGACCTGGGCTGGAGCGCACGCAGCCAAAAGAGTTGTGCCTGCGACGCCGAGCGCCGCTTTCAGGAAGCTGCGGCGATTCATGGGCCAGCTTAGCTCTCTCTCAGGGTGACCTTTTTCCTCCATGCGGATTCCCTCCTGTCCAGTATTAGAGCCGGTGCTGAACGCGGTCGACTTTCACTACAGATTGAAGGTCTCTGCCATCGCGGCGTTGCGAATCTGCTTGAGCCCGCGACGGTGCGAGCCGGAAAGGACTTGCGGGCTAACGTTTCCCGCGAGACGGCAGAACGGGGTTACGTGAGGCGAATACCG
>DAHXJB010000054.1:0-2522 GCA_027372455.1 Chloroflexota bacterium
AGACAGGCTAACCGGACCGAGAACGAGGATTATCATGAGGATTGACTTCCTGCTGAAGGGACTCATCATCGGCTTCTCCATCGCCGCGCCGGTAGGGCCCATCGGTTTGCTCTGTATTCGGCGCACGCTGACGGAAGGTCGGACTCAGGGGTTACTCTCCGGCCTCGGTGCTGCTTCTGCCGACGCTGCCTACGGCTTCGTCGCCGCTTTCGGACTCACCTTCATATCGAACTTCCTGGTGGCTCAGCAGATCTGGCTTCGTCTGGCCGGGGGAGTCTTCCTGTGCCTCCTTGGGTTCCGAACCTTCCGGGCTCGAGTCGCCCAGCGAGACCGGGATGTGAAGGCGAGCGGGCCATTGGGCGCCTACTCCTCCACCCTGTTTCTGACGCTCACCAACCCGATGACGATAGTCTCCTTTAGTGCCATATTTGCGGGGCTTGGGATCGGCAGCGGCGGCGATGATTATCTCTCTGCCGGCCTGATGGTAGCGGGCGTCTTCTTGGGGTCGGGCCTATGGTGGCTGATCCTCAGCAGCGGCGTCAACCGGTTCCGGGCCGGTCTTGGGCCCGACAGCTTGCGCTGGGTGAATCGGGCTTCAGGAATGATCATCGGAGCCTTCGGTCTGATAGCCCTGCTAAGCCTGCTGCGCGGTTGAAGGCGCTCCTCGATATCCCTCGCGCGGGGAGCCTGGCTCTGGGCAATGGCCCCTCAGGTGACGGCCAGGCAGCCCGGTCGCAACCATAGGTTTGGCCCCGCCTCGCTCTACGGCTCCGAGAGCTCGACGAAGACGCCATCCAGCGACTCGGGGCTGATGAAGGCGATCCTCTTGTCCCGAAGCCCTATCACCGGATGTCGATGGATCATCTTGGCCCCACGCTCCTCCAACTCCTGGATGTCGGCCTCTATGTCGTCGGTCAGCAGGCAGTAGTGATGGATGCCCTCTCCCTTCTCCCTGACGAAGGTGGCCAGCAGACCGTTCTCGCTGTCGTCCTGGATGAACTCCAGTCCGATCCCGAACATGTCCACCACGGCTACCCTGGCCCTCCGCTCCGGCAGATCCTTTATGCGAGGCACCGCCACCCCCAGGGTCTTCGACAATGCCTCGAGACTCCTCTCGATGTCCCTCACCCCAATGCCAATGTGCCCAAAGCCTTTGATCATCGCTATCTTTGATCCTTCTACTGGCCAACCTAACCCCCAACCCCCTTCCCTGCGAGGGAAGGGGGCTTTATCTCTCCCCTCCCCGAGACGGGGAGGGGGCAGGGGGAGAGGTCGAAATCGCTTACCTGTGCAGGTTGCGGGCGGCCACCACCGGCACCCCGTGGGACAGCAACGCCTCCGCGGTGCGGTTGACGGCGTCGTGCTTGTCCAGGTAGTTCCGCAGCAGCGCCGGCATATCGCCCGATGCTTCGATCTCGGCCTTGTCACGGAAGTAGTCCAGAATGTCCGAGGGATGCTCCCTGGTCTCCTCCACCTCCGGGTCGCTCCCTTCGTGCTTGGCCGAGATATTCGCCACCCTAGGGGCGATCTCCAACAGCTCCGCACGCCGATTGTAGGGCTGTCGGACAATGCTCTTCCAGGTCTCGGTGATGTGGTGTTCGAAGCGAACCAGTTCCTCGAAACCCAGCGCTTCCCGTATCTCCGCGCACAGCTCTATAGTCTCGTTGTTCACCGAGTTGGAGAAGTTGAAACCTATCAGCGGGGTGGTGCCATCCGGGCGGGAAAACAGCTTGGCCCCAAGCAGGGTCCACAGGATGGTATATGGGTTGTCGTTCCCCATGAACACCGAGATCTTGAACTGGTTGTCGATCCCCAGCCTGTAGAGCAGATAGCCCACCAGCACAGTTCCGGGGTTCGTGTTCAACACCTGCTGAATACCGTAGTTGGTGTAGTAGTAGAGATACTCGTCCACCCACTTGAGCGGATGGTCGTTCGGCTGACCGATCCCACCGAAGTAACCGGTGATGGTCGCCGGCCCATTCAGATGGATGTTGGAGCCATCAGTTCCCTTCGTATCGAGGGTTTCCACGTAGCTGGCGCCCACGATCTGCATCGCTGCCGCCACCGCGAGCAGATCCCCCTGGTCGGCCTCCTGCTCCTTCATCTTACGAACCCGGATGAAACGCCCCGGCATCAGTTCACCTCGGTCGATCGCTTGCTGAGCCTCCGCGATCAGCCACGGAAAATACTGAAGTGCGCTGATTTCCAGGGTAACCGCGAACTTTCTATCGACGGGGGACCGGCCCGCCTGGTCACCCACCAGTTTTCGGCGATAGTCGGCCATGGAGATGAAGGCCCCCCGATCCCGCTCGGCCGTGAGCCATTGGAGATCCTTGAGGTAGGGTGAGTCGATACGCTGAAGCCGTTCCAGCAGGTTGGGAAGCTTTCGGGCTTCACCGGCCCTGGCGTTGATCTCCTCTGGGGTACCATATTTCTCGACTGCCTGAAGAACCGCCTTGACCACCGGATTGTTGGGATCTTGGAGGAAGCGGTTGATTTCCTCCAGCACCGAAGATTGGATT
>DAHXJB010000073.1:0-2692 GCA_027372455.1 Chloroflexota bacterium
CGCTTCGCTCAGCATGACAGTAACCATCACCTTCACTGTGTCGAAGCACTAGGGAGGAATCCCCGGCGGACTGTCATCCATACACTTTCCTTGGCGGACGAGTGTGCTGAGGCACGGTTCAGGACAGCGGTAACAGATGTAGCGTCGCCCCTTGTGGGCGACGTGGCTACCCGTCGGGGACAAGCCCCGACGCTACGTGCGTCAACTGTCATCCTATCTGTCCCTCGGTGTGAACCGTGCCTGTGCTGACCTGAGCCCTTCCTCCTCGTCTTTCAGTACTTGTTGACAGTAATTGTTAGCGGCCCTAAGATCGTCGCTTAAGGCGTTGGCTTTGTGCCGGCGAAGAAATAGAGTGACTGGGATTGGGAGGTGTACCGTGTCCACGGCGGCTTATGGGGCTGTGACCCCGCAACGGTTGGCTAAGGCAGTGGGTGTGGTAGCGATCATGGCATCTGCTGTGTCCCAGGAGTATGGCAGTGGCATCAACTTCGTTCTGGTGAACAGCCTCGGAACGTATCCGGGGATCGCTTGGCTGGTGCCGCTCGCCATGTTGGTGGCTGGGATAGTCCTGCTGCCGAAAGTGGTCCTGTTCATGCGTTTCTCAAGTGTTATCCCGCGCGCGGGGTCGACCTACGTATGGTTGACCAGATCGCTCAACCTTCCCGTGGGTTTCGCGGTGGCGTTTCTCTGGTTTATCGGCGTAGTCGCCGGTATGGGCTTCCTCGCTTTCAGTTTCGCCTCCTTCCTGGCATCGGCTTTGGAGAGCATGGGACTCAAAGCCGGTTGGGCTGTAGCACCGGCCGGTCACCTCATCCTCGGCCTGGTCCTGATCTGGCTGGTCTTCGGCCTGCACTACTCAGGGGTTCGGAATTACGGGGCTTTCGTAACCCTGATCTTCGCTGTTGTGCTGGTGGCGGCCGCGATCACCATTCTGTTTGGGTTCGACACCTCGCAGCAGACCTTCCTGGGTTCGATAAGCCATGTGCTGGGCCAGGTGCCACAGGCACCCGCCGTGCAGACGGCGTCCATGGGTGACTTCGTCTCGGTGGTGACGCTGTTCATGTTCGCTTACGGTGGTCTGACGGCGGCAACCTCGCTGGGCGGCGAGGCTCGAGACGCTACCAGAAGCATGCCGAGGGGCATATTCTGGGGTTGGCTGACAGCGCTTGTGCTTTTCACGCTGGTTAGTCTGGCGCTGTTCCATGCCGTGCCCTGGTGGAGCGTGGGGCCGCTGGTGAAGTCGAAGCATTCCGAACTTGCTACCACCCCTGGGCTCATCGGGATGGTGGCTCCACACCCGATCGCCGCTCTGGTGAACCTGCTGGTGATGTTGATCGTGGGCAAGACGGTTGCCCCGCAGATGCTGGACTCATCGCGCTATCTCTTCGCGTGGGCCCAAGATCGACTGCTGCCGGAAGCATTCCTGCACACGACGAAGTCGAAGGCGCCGGACGTGGCGCTGCTCGTGACCGCGCTGCTCGGATCGGTCTTCCTGGTTGAGGCCACATTCTTCGGATGGACCATCGGCGTGGCGCTTCGTTCCATGAGTCTGGTACTCGTCTTCGGGATGCTGGGGATCGGCGTGCTGAACATGAGGGTGAATGGTGCCTTCAATAATCTCTCCTGGGCCAAGGAGGTTGCAAATCATGCCGATGTGGTGGTTGCGGCCGTTCTGGCCATCATCGTCGCGGTGGTATTGGAGTCGAGTGTGCTGGTGGTCCCCAACACCCCGTTCCTGCTGCAGCCCAGCGTCCAGGCCGTGATCGCGATAGTGGTTTCCGTCGTCATCTATCGGATGGCCGCCGGTAGCGCCAGGCAACGAGGAGAGGATCTGCAGAGCGTGGCTCGCTCGCGACTACCCTTGGAATAGTCTGTCAAACAGAACGGCGGGCGGTTAGACAGTTCATTTAGTGCTTGACAGCTCGACAGGTAGATGGGCAAGGAGAGCGATCTCTTTTGCCCATCTACCTGTCGCCTCACGGCATCACCTGGTTCTCGAAGCGGCCGTGGTAGTGGGCGCGGCCCTTGCACTCCTGGAAGATGAACTGGCAGATGGCGGTGCCGGGGTAGATGGCCAGGGGCACCGGGCCCACGTTGATCATCTCCAGTACCTGTTTGTTGGAGATTCCCGGTTGCATGAAGCTGGCCGTCATGTGGACCATCAGTCCGACTCGAGCGAAGCGGCTCCGCCCCTCCAGCCATCCACACAGGTTGTCAGGCAGGGTGATCCGCTCCACCGTGATCCCATGGACGGCCTGACCCGGCATCAGCAGCAGATGGTCGTCCACCTCAATCAACTCCGTGACGTCCTCGAAGCTGGCATCCTCGGTGACCGGATGGATGTGGGGCAGGGCTCGGAAGACCCGAAACTTGTTGTCCAGGTGAAGGTCCACGGAGGCCGGTCCCACCTGATCCTCCGAGAACGGCTCGATCTGGATAGAGCCTTCTCGGATCAGCCTCAGGATCTCGTCGTGGGTAAGTACCGACATGTCTGTCCTCGCAGTTGCTGTCGGGGAACTCGGTGGAACTCGATGGAACTCGGTGGAACTCGGGGGAGCTCCAACGACGTGGCGCCCCTGAGTTCCCCTGAGATCCTTTGTTTCCCCGTGAGTGTCCCTGAACTCCCCTGAGTCCCCTCTCGGTTACGCCGCCGGCCGCTGCCTTCTCCGTGCGACAGTCAGTAGATTCTCCA
>DAHXJB010000076.1:0-6819 GCA_027372455.1 Chloroflexota bacterium
ATTGGGATAGACGACGGGATCGCCATGGGCCACGCGGGAATGAAATACCCGCTGCCCAGCCGCGAACTGATAGCCGACTCTATAGAGGCCATGACCGTCGGGCATCAGTTCGATGCTTTGGTCTTGATCACCAACTGCGACAAGATTACACCGGGCATGCTGATGGCCGCGGCGCGACTCAACATCCCGAGCATCCTCGTGAGCGGCGGCCCCATGCTGCCGGGCAAGAGTATGGGAGAGCGGTTCGACATCTTCAGACTTTTCGAGTTAACCGGCCAGTTCATCGCAGGGAAAGCTACCGCCGAGGAGATGGCAGGACTGGAAGAGTTGGGGTGTCCGGGGTGTGGTTCGTGCGCGGGCATGTTCACGGCCAACACCATGAACTGCATGGCCGAGGTGCTGGGTCTTGCGTTGCCTGGCAACGGGACTATACCAGCAGTCAATGCAGCACGGTTGCGTTTGGCAAAGCGTGCCGGTGCCCGGATCATGGACCTTCTGGCAAAGGACATCAAGCCGAGGGACATCATGACCAGGGCAGCCTTTGAGAACGCCGTGGCCGTGGACATGGCGCTGGGCGGTTCCACCAATACGGTTCTGCACCTCCCAGCTATCGCCTACGAGGCAGGGGTGAAACTAGAGCTTGAGACTTTCGACAGCATAAGCCACAAGACACCATACATCTGTTCCCTGACCCCTGCTGGAAAGCACTTCGTGGTGGATCTGGACGAGGCTGGTGGGATCCCCGCGGTAATGAAAGAGCTGAGCAAGAAGGGACTTATTCACACCGAGGCCAGAACTGTCACGGGCGAGACGGTTGGTGAGAATTTGGCGCATGCCCAGGTTCTGAACCGTGAGGTCATCAAGTCGGTGGAGGAGCCGTACAGGAGCGAAGGCGGCATAGCTATTCTGTTTGGTAACCTGGCGCCTCAGGGAGCCGTCGTGAAGGCGGCTGCGGTCGACCCCTCCATGCTTAAGCGACAGGGCGTGGCGAAGGTGTACGACTCTGAGGATGCGGCCTTTGCCGACATGAAGAGCCGCAAGATAGAGAAGGGCGACGTGGTTGTGATTCGGTATGAGGGCCCAAAGGGCGGGCCGGGGATGAGAGAGATGCTCGTCCCCACCTCGACCATCGCTGGAATGGGGTTGGACAAGGATGTGGCGCTCATCACCGACGGACGCTTCTCTGGAGCAAGTCGGGGTGCCTCTATCGGACACGTCTCCCCTGAAGCCGCAGAGGGTGGACCGATAGCCTTGGTCCAGAGCGGCGACGTTATCGAGATCGACATCCCCAACAGGCGACTAGAGCTGAAGATTTCCGACGAGGAGCTGGCCCGGCGTCGTGCTGAGTGGAAGAAGCCAGCCCCCAAAGTCACGAGGGGCTACCTTGCTCGCTATGCTGCCTTGGTGACCTCAGCCGCCACCGGGGCCGTCCTGAAGGTGCCGGACATTTTGAAGTAGGTGACTCTGCGAGTTGAAGGCGTAGGGAGGCGGCTCGCGAGCCGCCTCCCTACGCCTTTCTTGCCTGCTGTGCGGCGACGGTCGCCAGCCCCACGTAGAGCCAGAACAGCGCTTCCATGTGGGGGAACACTATATTGACATAATAGTGATCCAGCAACCCTTCGGACGCTGCCGCCAGCAGGGGAGCGGCCAGGCTCAGCAGGATGTCCCTGGATTCCTCATCCCTCGCGGTCGTCCATCCCTCCGCTATCTGCCACGTCAACAGCCCGAGCACCAGCAGAAAAGCAGCCAGTCCCACCAATCCCATCTCCTGTCCTATGAGCAGGTAGATGCTGGACACACCGAGGAAGAGGTCGATGGAGGGGGGCTGCCCGAACCCGATGCCGAACCATGGGTAGGATGCGATGGTGTTCAGTGCGTTCCGGTACTCTTCCAGCCTCATCAGCGCCGCCCGATCCTGGAAGGCGATCCCCGAGAGCAGCCTGCTGACGAGAACGTGGGATTCGGGCATGAGAGGGACAATGACGGCCGCTGCCCCGAGCAGCAAGATAAGCCGCCGATCGCGCACAATCCCGATCGTCAGGCTAGCTACCACAAAGCCCCCGAGGGCGCTGCGTGAGTGGGTGAGCAGGAGGGCGGCTAACATCGGAAGGAGCATGGCTGCCAGCAACCTTCTATCGAGGACTGGTTTCGTGGCGACCAGTTGGGCCACCGTCAACGCTGATGCCATCATCAGCAGGCCGCCCAGGACGTTGGGGTCTACTGAAGTGCCTATAGCCCTGAGGATGTCGGTGCCGGCGATAGGGCGCAAAACGTTGGGACCGGTGGGGTATCCCAGAATACCGAGGGACAACAGCAGTCGTGCCGCCGTGGTCTCCGGGAGGTAGAGGAGTACGAGGGCTATTATCGAGGCTCCGAGGCCTCCGAGTCCGAGGGCCAAGACAAGCCGCCTCAGTCCGTCCTTGGTTCTAACACAGTTCAGCACGCTGAAAAACAGAAGCATGCTGTTGATGCTCTTGATGAACAGCCGCATCCGCTCGGGCGAGATGGAGTAGGTGAGACCGAGGACGAAGGATGTAAGGGCCAGTCCCAGATAGAGCAGAACGGGTGTGTCGAGAGAACTTCCCACCAGGGGTTGCCTTCTTTGCAGAAGACGGGCAACCCACGCGATCAGCAGGGTTGACAGGATGACGTCCACCAGTGTGAAGCTGAAGACGATCTTGACTGGGACTACCGCGTACGGGAGCAGGTTGGCGACGGCGACGAAAGCCAGAAGACCGAACTCAGGCGACGCCAGTATCGCGGCCACCAGAAGGGCGACCAGCATCAGCACACCGATTTGGAATGGATCCCAGAGAACGGCGCCAATGCCCAGGATTGTGCCCCCCATGAGGGCCAGCAGGGCGACGCGGGTTCTTCGGAAGGGGCTATCGCCACTCCACGAGAAGAGTAGTTCGGTCAAGTGTCACCTTTCTCGCCGGTTCAACGGTCGTCGCTCAAGAGCGTTTCGTACATCTTGAGGTGACGAGCTGCGATGTCAGGCCATTTGAAGTGCAGAGCAAGCGCTCGGGCGCCCGCACCCAACCGTGCCGCGGCGGCGGGATCGCGCCAGAGATACTCAATGGCGTCGGCGAGGGCAATCGGATTGTCTCTTTCTACCATGAGCAGCTCTCTTCCGTCCACCAGGAGCGGCTCAGGGTGCTCAGGAAAAGTGGTCACCGTGGGGAGACCGTGCGCGAGGGCGGCTAGCAGGCTTCCGCGGCGGAGCGAGGGCCCGTCTCGAAACGGAAGGGCGCACAGGTCCGAGGAGAGCAAGCTGGCGGATACCTGCTCGGCGGGCACGAAGCCGGTCCAGAAGACCTGATCCTGCATCCCTTTGGACCTTATGAGGTGGGCCACCTGTCGTGAGTAGCCGCGGTTAGTGGGGTCCGTCTCGCCCACCTCCCCGCCCACGATCAGCAGGCGGCAGCGAATCCCCCGGTTGGCCAACAGCCCGAGGGCCTGTATCAGGAATTCCACTCCCTTGCTGTCGTTCATGAATCCAAAGTAGGACACCGTCAGGGTGCCCTCATCGGCGCCGATTTGCCTTCGCCACACCGCGCGGTCAAAGTCCGCCGGAGGCGAGCACTCCAGGTTGCTGCCGATTGGGATCAGCCATCGCTTGGGCCTGCCGCCGGAGCGCGATCTCCCGGGACCACCTAGCCCCTCCAGATCTGTTTGGTTGGTAACCACCGTGGCGTCGCTGAGGGCGTCCAGAGCCCGAATGGCTCCTCGTCGCAGTGCGCCCGCCCTCGGGAAGAGGTATGGCACTCGGAGATCGTGGAAGGTGGTGACTATCCTCATGCCGGGGAAACGAAGTCGCAGATAGCTGGGCAAGAGATTGGCCTCAGGTCGCATCGAGTAGGCCGCGGCCTGGTACTGGATGTGAAGCAGTTGTGGCTGGTACTGTTGTATCGTCGGCACCAGCCGAGTCCAGGAGGAGAGTCCCCAGTTTGGGATGGTTCGCAAGACTCGAATTCCTCCAAGACTCTCTGCCTGGTTCGGGCCGCTTCGGTTTCCGGTGGTGACCACGGTTACGTCAGCCCCTAGCCGATCCAGCTGGTTGGAGAGCAGCATCGAGTAATCGCCCACACCTCCCTTGAGAGGCGGAAATTCCCCGGTGACGATCAAGACCCTGGGTTCGTGGCTCATTTCCGACGCTCCGCGATGCTAAAGGATCAGTTCTAGCTTCAAGGCTGTTGCTTGCCCAAGCGGACTATCCATCCCACCTGCCAGGCGACCACCCGAGCTAGAGTCGAAATGCGCTGGCGTCGCATGGGGCGCTTTCGGCGGAGTAGCAACAATTTGGCGACGTCTTCGGTGAGTAGAAACAGATAGTTTGCCAGCAGGAAGAGCCTCAACAGTTGAGCGAAGAGCCTTCCGTGGTACTTCTCGAAGTAGAGGCTCTTACTATGTTGAAACCGGGTGTGGCGATGAAACGGATCCTGGCCGGAGCTTTGCCCACCGTAGTGGATTAGTTGTGCCGCCGGATGGTATGCCACCTTCCATCCAGCGGACGCGAAGCGCCGGCACCAGTCCAGTTCCTCGGAATACATGAAGTAGCTCTCGTCCATCAGCCCTACCTGCCGCGCCGCGGCTGCTCGCACCAGGAAGCCTGCGCCAACAACCCAATCCACCTCCTGGGTCTCGTCGTCGCTGCGGTCCAGGAGATAGAAACGGCGTAGCGCTGGGTGGTTGGGCAGCCAGCGCTGGAGCACTGTGCTCTCCAGGAAGGCTGTGGCGAGGGTGGGGAAACGCCGGCGAGACGACTGGACCGAGCCGTCCGGATTAATCAGTTGCGGGCCGACCACGGCAACATCAGGGTGCTGTTCGGCGAAGGTGAGTAGTTCCGGGATTGCTGTGCCTAGTAGCTCCGTGTCGGGATTCAGGATCAGCAGAAAGTCACCTCTTGCTTTGCGGATAGCGAGGTTGTTGGCCCGCGCGAACCCCGGGTTATCACTGTTGGCAATGAGGTGTGCCATCGGGTACCGAGTGGCAACCATCGCGGCGCTGCCATCGTGAGATCCGTTGTCAACTACCAGCAGTTCGACATCGCTGAGTCCGTTTGCCGAGGTCAGTACGGAACGCAGGCATCGGTCCAGTAGTTCTCGGGTATTCCAATTGACCAGGATGACGGAGAGTCCGGCCAAGTATTCTCCAGTTGTGGAGATGGTAGACGCTAGTCTCTCCAGGAACCATGGAGGAACCAGCAGATACCGCGGAAGTGCGGAAAACGGCGGCGAGGAGACAATACATGGATCGAGGATGGCACGTCAAGCTGGGGCTTGGAAAAGTGCTATCCAACAAGGCCACAGAGGAGGAACAACCCGGCCCATGTTGGTTGGGCCGGGCCTGCCTGGTACCGGCTCAACTGGTTACAGATGCAGCTGCCCTGTCAGCGTGCGTGAAGCGAAGGTAGGCGACCTTGACTGGGCAGCTGTCATGATGCTCGCTCCCGCAGTGGAGACAGACCGATTCAGCCGTTTCCGCGTCATCTATGGCAGTGGTGATGAACACCTCGATGCCAAAGTGCAGGGCCTCCCGAGCTGCCGGGTCGAGTTGATCGAGCACTGCAGTGAAGCGTCGCGCTCGCTCTCGATAGATCTGCGAAACCAGCGACTTGCCTTCTTCCGTCAGGCGGATGCGCACCACGCGCCGGTCTCGCGGGTCCTGGAATCTGCTGGCGTACCCTTTGCGGACGAGACGGTCGATCGTCTTGGTCGCGGCCGGGAAGCTAATGCCTAGCCCCTCGGCGACATCGCTCATGAGGCTGCTCTCATTGAGGGAGAGGTAGCGGAGCGCGACCAACTGTGACGGAGTCACCTGCTGCTCGAAGCTCTTATCGAGCATCCGGTGTGTCATCAGTTTCTCAATGATGGCCACGAACAGGTCTGAATCGTGCTCCACGTTGCTGGTGGGTGTGCCTGGATTCATTGCACCCTCCTAAGCTATCTGCCATAGATACTTAGCGGCTTTTCTCAGTCTATCACCTGGCTAATTGAAAAGTCAACGATTTCCGATCAGCCTTCGCAGCAGCAGCGCGACGCCGAGGACTGCACCGAAGGCTGCTCCGAATCGTGCCGCTGCCGCCGTATCGACCAGGGTCTGGACATTGCCCTCTACCCTGCCCGCCAGCAGTAGCCCTACCTGGAGGTTGCCGTTGATGTTGTTCGAAATGGCCACACCTACCCTGGCGTCGGGCGCATCCACCCGCTGAGAAACCATGATCCCAGATCCGCTCTGGCGCAAATTCGCCTGGTTGGCGAGCAGCCATTGGGATCCGCCTCTCTCCACCGTGAGATTGCGTGCGAGCATCACGACAGAGCCACCCCTATCGACGGCGGCTTCATCACACATGACCACGCCCGCTGCTCCCAGATTGATCTCCACCTGATTCGCCTGAACCACCGCTGCGAGTTGTGATCGGATGGGGCCGGCCAATTGAACTTCTGGCTGGCCTGCCGGCGTTGGCTCCTCTCGTGGTGCCCCACCTGTTGGTTGCTCTCCCAGATCGTCTGCCATGCTATCCTCCTCTCTCCCATCCTGTCGCAGCGATATGCTTGATAGTATGTCCAGTTTAGTACAAGCGGCATCAATCGCACAATCGGGAAAGTGTCCGACCCAGGGCCTTTTAGTTGTCCGTCCGCCAAGTTTGCTGCACCTTTACCCGCCGCTAAAGCGGCGGGCTGAGAAAACGAAGCCCGCTGAAGCGGGCTGGGACCGCCGGCAGAACTAGACGGCTTGGTCTCAGCCCAGTTTACTGGGCTTGGTCTTTTCAGCCCGAGGCTTGAGCCTCGGGCATGGCTCGCGAAAGTGCGTCCC
>DAHXJB010000089.1:0-10379 GCA_027372455.1 Chloroflexota bacterium
GGTTTGATACGTTGATGAGGGCTCCTAAAGATGGGATGGATGGTATATGATTAGCTCTTGTATGGTGGAGTAGGAATCTTCTCACCCGCTGACTGGTGGAAACGCGCAGATGTCCCGGATCTCCGGCCCAAGATACTTCGCGAAACCACGGTCGCCGCAGATGTGGTTCATCCAGTTAGTGACAGGAGGGAGTTAATGGGCTACACAGTGAAAAACGGGAAGTTGAATGCCTGGGTCCGCGAGGTCGCCGAGTTGTGCCAGCCAGACACGGTCTACTGGTGCGATGGGAGCAAGGAAGAGTATGACCGGTTGATGGGTCAGATGGTGTCGAGCGGAATGGCCATTCCGCTCGAGAAGCGACCGAACAGCTTCCTTTTCCGTTCGGATCCGAGTGACGTGGCCAGGGTCGAGGATCGCACCTTCATCGCAACCGACACCCAGGAGGAGGCCGGCCCAACCAATAACTGGATCAAGGCCGATGAGCTCGAGCAGGCGATGGAGGGGTTGTACCGCGGTTCCATGAAGGGCCGCACCATGTACGTCATTCCCTACTCGATGGGTCCTGTTGGCTCTCCCATAGCGAAGATCGGGGTTGAGATCACCGATAGTCCCTACGTAGTCTGCAACATGCATCTGATGACCCGGGTTGGAACCAAGGTAATCGAGGCCCTGGGTTCGGACGGCGAGTTTATAGAATGTCTGCACTCGGTGGGCGCTCCGTTGGAAGATGGCCAGCAGGATGTTGCCTGGCCCTGTGCTCCGATAGAGAAGAAGTACATCAGCCATTTCCCAGATAAGAACCGAATCTGGTCCTACGGCTCCGGTTACGGCGGCAACGCCCTCCTGGGCAAGAAGTGCCTCGCGCTCCGCATCGCTTCCGCTATGGCGAAGCGAGAGGGATGGATGGCGGAGCACATGCTAATCCTACGGCTGACCAGCCCCGAAGGCCGGCAATATCACATCGCCGCGGCCTTCCCGTCGGCTTGCGGAAAGACTAACCTCGCGATGATTCAGCCTACCATTCCGGGATGGACGGGTGAATGCCTCGGCGACGATATCGCCTGGATGAAGATCGGCCCGGATGGTCGCCTCCACGCCATCAACCCGGAAGCGGGCTTCTTCGGCGTTGCTCCCGGCACCTCCTTCGACTCCAATCCATCCGCCATGAACACCGTCAGGGAGAATACCATCTTCACCAACTGTGCGCTGACTGATGATGGAGACATCTGGTGGGAGGGCATGGGACCGGCCCCTTCGCGAGCCATCGACTGGAAGGGTGCTGAATGGGTACCCGATGGCTCGCGTCCGGCCGCCCATCCCAACGCTCGCTTCACCGCGCCAGCTGCCCAGTGCCCGGTCATCTCCAGCGATTGGGAGAAGCCTGAGGGGGTGCCGATCGACATATTTGTGTTCGGCGGCCGCAGGGCCGGCGTTGTTCCCCTGGTTGCCGAGGCGTACAACTGGGATCATGGCGTATTCCTGGGCGCTACCGCCTCCTCAGAAACCACCGCAGCGGCCCTCGGTGCGGTGGGCAACCTGCGGCGGGATCCTTTCGCCATGCAGCCCTTCTGCGGATACAACATGGCCGACTACTTCCAGCACTGGCTGGACATGGGGGACAAACTGGGAAGCAAGGCTCCCAAGGTCTTCTATGTGAACTGGTTCCGAAAGAGTCCGGAGGGCAAATGGCTGTGGCCGGGATACGGCGAGAACAGCCGGGTGCTGAAGTGGATGTGCGAGCGTGTCGACGGCAAGGCAGGGGCACGGGAGACGCCAATCGGTCTCTTGCCAAGGGAAGAGGACCTCGATCTGTCGGGCCTCAACATCTCACCGGATAACCTCGCGGAGCTGTTGCGGGTAAATGTGGAAGCCTGGATGGGAGAGCTTCCAGACCTCGAGCGGCACTTCTCCCAGTTTGGCGACCGTCTGCCTCACCGGCTGAGGGATCAGTTGCTGCAACTCGAGTCGCGCCTGGAGGTGGCCTCCAAGGCATCCTTTCGAGGAGTCTCGGGAGTCGCGGTAGAGGGTCAGCTGAGTGGCGTGCTGTTCAGCCGGATGCAAGACGAGACCAGGCGGGGGTAGCAGGACGATTCACAGACGGAGGGCTGGGGTAGCGCCTTCGGACGCCGCCCTATCTCCTCCGCGAGCCCATCAACAACCAGACCACTAGGGCCATGATGGCAACCAACAGGAGCCCTCTAGGCCCAAAGCGCGATCCTCCTTCGGTGATAGCCAGCATAACCGCGGTCATGGCGGCGGTCGTGAGCCACTGCCCCAACTCCGCCTGAAGGGCTGGCTGGCGTGGTGAGTTCTCCTGCTGTTGACGAGATGGCCCTGTGCCCCTTCGCAGGTCGTACTCTCGGCGTTTCACTGGATCGGAGAGGACATCGTGGGCCTCATTTAGCAGTTTCATTCTCTCGGTGGCGCCAGGCGAGTGATCCACATCCGGGTGGTACTTCGTCGCTAGCCGGCGGTAGGCAGCTTCGATCACCTCGTGATCCGCCTGGGGGGCTACCTGGACCACATCGTAGTAGTCGGGAATGGTTCGCATCTCTGCCGTTGAACCTATTCTAGCTCTCCCGGGCTCATCTCCTCAGTTTTCGAAGATGCTTGAGCGCACGGGGATCTGTGTCTTGAGAGACTCTATCCCAGTCGGCGCAGAACTGCAACCGTTTCGTCGATGCTCGATAGGGGCCGGCGGATGGCCCGATGCTGAACCGCACTGGAGGTAGAAGAAGATGAGATTTCAACCGGCTATCCGAGAACTTACACTGTGCGCCCTGGCTTTCGCCGTCGTGTTCCTTATCGCCCCAACTACCTCGGCGGCAGAGCTATCCGTCGGTGGAGGAGCTGTGGTGGTTGCCGATGAGTTGAACTTGCGAGGAGGTCCCAGTGTGACGAACCCCGTCGTGGACGTCTTGGCCTCGGGCACGAGCCTGCACTTGTTGGCCGGTCCCGTGAACGACGGCTGGTGGAGGGTCACCGACGGCACGCGGGTTGGGTATGTGAGCGGTGCCTGGTTGGCGCCGGCCGACCCACCGGCGGACCCGGCTGCTTTTGATCTGGATCTGGTATTGCCGTATCATCGCCAGATGACCCCTGTCTGGTGCGATCCGGCCGATCTTCAGAGCTGGATCGAGTACGATCGGGGTCAGTCTCTGGGGTCCAGCTATGCGGTGCAGCAGCGTCTTTGGGATTGGGAGTTGAGCCACAACGCGGGTTTCACCGAGGACCAGTGGGACGCCTCGCCCTTCGCTGTAGCCTCGGCTGCCAGCCATTGGCTTCCGGGCAGAGGGTTCAACCATTTCCTGTACGATGACCCTACTGTGGCAACCAGTACTATGGCCTGGCTGTTGGCGGACCCCAATCACCACGAGCCGTCCATCGCGCTAATCTGGCAGGGCGACCACTACATTCTTGTTCGGGGAATACGCGCCTCAGCCGACCCGTCACAAGATCCCCAGGCAAAGATCCTCGGCGTCTACGTCATGGACCCCAACCAGGGTAGTCGATCCTGGTTGGGCGAGGATCGATACATTCCGATCTCCCAGTGGATCTCTCGCTATCTGACGCCGGTTAGCTACCTGACACCTCACACGGGTGTTCCCGGTGATGTCTGGCAGGGCAAGTACGTCACCATCCAGCGCGATTGGAGCAGCGACGGGCCAACCACGGCCGGACGGGTAAACGCGACGGCTCAGTCTTACGGGGCGGCCGCCCAGTGAGATAGCCAATTACTCCTAATTTGGCTTGACTTTTCCAGGGATGTGTTACAATCCGCTCGTGTCATCCTGGTGGAAGATCCGGTCACCCCTGCACCTTCTGCTCATTGAACAGCCGAGCCGCTATCGCTGTGTCGTTGCCAGTGGCCGGGGGGCTACGAGCTTCCCCAAGGCATGATCGTGTCGCGCCAACCATTGTTGCCGAGCTAGCGGAAAGAAGGGAGGTGAAAAGGATGATCAAATGGCGACACGTGTGGGTAAAACTGCTGTACGTTGCCATGACCGTGGCAGCCCTGGCTATTGCCGCCGGCGCAGACTGGAGGTGGGGTTAGTAGCGATCTGACCATCGTTGTCATGCGTCCACTTCAACGGTATTGAGAAGACGGACACGACGGACAAGAGCCAGGACCTCAATACGGTATGGACTTGGATCGGCCGTCGTGGGCAGATGCCCTGAGCCTCAGAGCATAGCGACAAAGGTCTCGGACTCCAGCCGGGACCTTTGTCGCGTTCAGAGCTTGCATGCCTATCGGAATGGCTATGGACCTGATAGACTACCAGCACCAGCGCTCAAGTAGGTCTCGAGGTCCACTCTTCACCGGGCCGGCGCATCCGTGTGAGATTTTCTTGGGCCATGGACTCCAGAAGCTGGTGACCTCTTCCGATATTATTTGTGGTGGGTCGATAGCTTCCTGGGCCGACGCACAGATGGAACGAACGTACTCCTGGTGCCATTCGTGGAAACCAACACCCGAAAACTGCCGGCCATCGTTAAAGCGTACGTCGTTGTGATGATAGTCGGGGCCTTGGTAGTGGCGGTCCTGTACGCCGTTGCACCCGACTTGGCACTGCTCTGGCGGCACTTCGGCGGTCTATGGTTGTCGAGCGCTGTTGTCGCTTCTCTTCTGGGTGCGACTTTCTTGGAGTTACACCCAATTCCCGTACCGACCACCCATCTGTTCGACGACAGCAAGAACGATCTCGCGCTGTCTACCTCCATCTACGTGGCCGTCCTGCTGCTGTTCGGTCCGTCCGTGGCCATCGTGGTCGGCGGTCTCGCCATTTTGCTGGCCGACCGCCTGCGTCATAAGCCAGCGTATAAGCTGGCCTTCAACGCCAGCCAATATGTGGTGTCGATGGGGGTGGCCGGGCTGTTTCTGCCGAGCCCGGAGCACAGCGGATACCTGCTCGCGCAGCTGCTGAGCTCTCCCGAGGGGATCCTGAGCCTCGCCGCTGCTCTAGCCGTGTATTTTGCGCTGAACACCGCTTTCGTCGGTGCCGTGATCGCTATGGTGGATGGCACCAAGCTTCTCGACGTTTGGAGACATGGCATCAGGCAGATGCTGCTGGAGCATGCCAGTACCCTGGACATAGGTCTGGTGGCAGCCATTCTGTGGATGGTGAACCCTCTTTGTCTCGTACTGCTGGCGCTCCCGATGCTGGTGGTCTATCTCTCATCCAGGACAACCTCCCTGCTCAAGTCTGAGACTACGCGCGCCCTGGTAGCTGTGGCCGAGATGGTGGAGTCACGTGATCCCTATTCCTACAGACACTCAATGGAGGTGGCGAGGATCTCCGCCCAGGTTGCCACCCGAATGGGCCTTTCACTTGACCATGTGGAGATGGTGAAGCTGGCCGCGCAGTTGCACGACATCGGCAAGATCGGCACGCCCGACCAGGTTCTGAACAAGCCGGGTAGCCTCACCGACGATGAATGGGTGCTAATGCAGAAACACCCGGCCGAAGGCGCAAAAGTATTGCAATACTTCTCTCTTTTCCGGTCTGGGGTGGACCTGGTCCAATATCACCAGGAGCACTTCGATGGTTCGGGCTACCCCATCGGGCTGGCGGGGGAGCAGATACCGATCGGGGCTCGGATCATCCACGTAGCCGATGCCTACCAGGCGATGACTTCGGACCGAGTGTATCGAAAGGCCATGGATCCGGCGGTCGCGTTCGAGAGGCTGGTCGCGTCGGCGGGCGAGCAGTTCGACCCGGAGGTAGTGAAGGCGTTGGCCGAGGTGCTAAGAGAGTCGGGCATTCGACTGAACGAGGTTTCTCTCTAGTTTTCCTAACCCCGCAATCTCTTCTTCGGGGGCAGGTAGATGTTCTTCAGTTCTGTTACCCTGATAGCCCTGGTTCTGGCACTGATCAGCCGCAGGCCGCTGGGCCGATTGGTGGGTGCCCGCTTCCGAAGGATCGAGATCCTGTGGGTGGCGATAGCCCTGCGGCTGCTGTTCATCCCCGGGGCACTGTACCCGATCTTGCGCCAGACCCCGTTTCCAGGGCTGCCACCCGTCGGCGGCCTGCTCTACATTTTGTCTCTCCTCCTGGTGGTCCTGTTTGCCTGGTTCAACCGTTGGTCCCTCGGCATTTCGGCCATCGGGCTGGGGTTGCTGATGAACGCGCTGGTGATCATCTCGAATGGAGGGCAGATGCCGGCCGATCCAGGGCAGGTGGCCGCCATCGGTCAATTGAGCGAGTTTCAGAACATGAAGAGTCGGGGAGAGTGGTCTACCTTCACCTTGGCGAAGCCGGATACCAGGCTGGCTTTCCTGGAAGATCGCTTGCCCGTGCCCATGCCCTTCAAGGAACCGTCGATCCTCAGCCTTGGTGATCTGGTGATCGCTTTGGGTATCTTGCTCTTCTTCCTGGTCATTCCCGAGGAACATCCCTTGCCAGTGCCTTCTAGGATCCCGCCAGCCTGATCGGTGGTGGCTCCGACCACCACCGATCAGGCTGCACGTTGGGGAGCCGCGAACCAGCCTGCTGTCCCATCACCTCTCTTCGGTTGGTTCCCATTTCCAAAGCCGGCCGCCTATTGTGAGGGCGAACATTCTCCCCGTCTCGACGAAATCGGGCGATGGTGCCACGGCTATCGGGGAGCGGGCGCCGAGGGTTGTTCCCAGCCGTTGCCACCGGATACCGTCTTCTTGCGAGATGAAAACCCCGTCGCCCCCGGCAGCCACCAGAGTATGGCTCTGGTCGAACTGGGGCGCGGCGGATAACGATACCACGGGCCGGCCCTGGGTTCCCACCCACGCTGGGAGCCAGATGGGTCGTATTCCCTCGCGTGTCCTCTCCTGAGCGTCTGGGACCACATGATAGACGGCCTCGCCGTTGCCTATGAAGAACCGTTGTTCCTCGCCAAAGCTGTCAGGCACGCCGAGAACAGCCACTCGGGAATCGGAGTCCCGCTGGAACAGCAGGGACCAAACGGCATCGGGCCGACTACGACTCCAGACTCGCAGCCGGCCACGTCGGTAGTAGAGGGGCTCGCGCCAGGTAGCCAGCAACATCGTCAGGGTGCCGGCTTGGTCCGCGGCCAGTTTCACTGCCACCGCACTTTCATCCTCAGCCGGAGCGGACAGCGGAGACCAGCTCCTTCCGCCGTCCGTGGACCACTGGAGGGCGAGCCCCGTCACCGCTACCATGGTGTTGTCCTTCTCGAAGTTCGGGGAGATGGACAGCAGGCTGGCGCTCTGGTTCTCCAACCCGATTCTCTGCCAGGCGGATCCCTTGCTCGAACTGCTGAAGATCCCCGATGAGGTGGCTGCATAGAGAGCGCTGTCGCGCTCGTAGGCAGGCGAGAGGACCACGGAGTAGACGCTTAGCCCCTCAATGCCGCCCGAGGCCGGCTCCCAGCTGCTGCCTCCGTCCGTGGAGCGAAACACTCCATCGGACAGACCCCAGGCGAAGATGGTGCCGTCGGAGGCGAACGTCGGCGACGGGGCCAGGTCGACCAGATAGGTGGCAGCCAATCCCTGATTGGATCGCTGCCAGCTTCGCCCACCATCCTCTGACCGGACGACACCCGCACTGGCCAGCCCCGCCAGGATTACCTGGCTGCCGGCTCCGGCACCATCCAGCGCCTGGGAGATGGCGAGGCTCAGGATCATCTCGGTTTCTTCAGCCACCAGTTGCCAGTATGCTCCCCTATCAGCCGATAGGTAGATGCCGGTGGTAGTAGCCGCCACCATGGTGGAATCCCACCCGAAATCCGCCGAAAGGGCGATGGCGTTGACGCATGCCTCCGCGAGACCTTTGTTGCACGATTGCCAGGAGCTGCCCCCGTCGGCGGAGCAGAGGACCCCCTCTCTCTCGGTGGCAGCGAACAGTGTGCGGTCGCTGCCGAACGCAGGAGAGATCGCTAGCCACTGAATGCTATCTTCCTCTCCCCCAACCCACACCTGCCGCCAACTGTCGCCGCCGTCGGTGGTCATCTGAAGCCCGCGCTCCGTCGCGACGAAGGCCGTCTGATCCTTCGCGAAGGTTGGAGACATGGCCAATCCGATGATGGAGAGATCCGGCAAGCCGGAGTTGCACGCTTTCCACTCCTGGCCACCGTTGCTCGAGGCGAAGACGCCGTCGGCCAGGGTGCCGGCCATCACCGTTAGCTTCTCTCCTGCCCCCTGAGCCGTGGCTAGGGCGACGACTCCAGACCCAGCCCCGGGCCTTCCCAGCAAGGTCCAGCTATCGCCGGCGTCGGTCGAGCCGAAGATGGATCCATCCGCCGCTCCGGCGAACAGGGTGCGATCTTTGGTGAAGAGCGGAGAGAAGGTGATGGATTGAGCGGCGAAGCTACTCAGGCCATCACCGGATATCTCCCAACTCTTCCCTCGATCTCGGGAGCGGAAGACTCCCGCACTCGAAACGGCAAATGCCAGTTGATCCTCCGGGAAGTCCGGTGACAGGACAACGGCCGGGACGGTGCCACCCAGGCGTTCAGCCATGGGAACCCAATGACCCACTTGATTCCCTCCCTTGTCCGCGAGCCTGTTCTCACGTGAGGAGGCCCGCGGCGATCTTATGAATGTCTGGGATGGCGCGAGTACCGCGGCTATCCCAACAGCAACGAACCCGAGAATCGAATCCTCGAAGGAGACGATAATAGCAGCTTGGGGCTCTGTAACCAAGCGCCGAGCCTGAGTGGCTCATCGCGGGAAAGTGTGATTTGGCCTCGGCCGTGAACGGCCGGGCTAAGACCATCGGCCCGGCCGTAGTTAACCCGGCCCTTCAGGGCCGAGACGTCACACGAGACCGCGAAGAGCTGCCTGCACCGTGAATATCGGCGTGGGTTCGGGTATGATGGACTGAGAACCGCTGTTGGTCCCACAGGCGCCGCGGCGTTACCACTTTCTCTGAAAGAAGGGACCCTAGCTCCATGGAGCGCCCCCTGGTGATGGTTACGGGAGCCACAGGGTATGTCGGCGGGCGGTTGGTGCCTCGACTCCTGGATGAGGGCTATCCCGTGAGAGTCCTCGCTCGTGACCCGTCTCGACTGCTGGGTCGCTCCTGGAGCGATCGCGTCGAGGTGGTGGAGGGTGATGCCCTGAAGGAGGAAACCCTGTCGGCCGCGATGGAGGGGGTCTCCACCGTCTACTACCTGATCCACAGCATGAGTTCGTCCGCGGATTTTCAGCGACGAGATCTCGAGGCCGCTCGGCGGCTGGGCCGGGTGGCGGCAGCTGCCGGGGTTCGACGAATCATCTACCTGGGGGGGCTCGGCGATCCGGCAACCGCCCTCTCGGCTCACCTTCGCTCCCGGCAGGAGACCGGGGCTGCTTTGCGTGAGTCCGGCGTGCCCGTCACCGAGTTTCGAGCTGCCACCATAGTAGGCTCCGGCAGCGTCTCTTTCGAGATGATTCGCTATCTGACGGAGCGGCTCCCGGTCATGATCTGCCCCCGCTGGGTCTTTGCCCGGGACCAACCGATCGCCATCAGGGACGTTCTCAGCTATCTGATCGACGCACCCGGGGTGCCCGAGAGCGCAGGACAGATCGTGGAGATCGGCGGCTCGCAGGTTCTGACCTACGCGGAGATGCTGAAGGGCTACGCCCGGGTTCGAGGGATGCAACGCTTCCTACTTCCAGTACCGGTGCTCACTCCCCGGCTTTCCGCCTACTGGGTTCACCTGGTAACCCCCATTCCTTCTAGCATAGCCTATCCCCTCATCGATGGACTGCGCTCAGAAACCGTCGTGCGGGATGACAGCGCATCTCGACTCTTTCCCTACATCAGGCCAATCGACTACGAGACCGCGGTACGGCTGGCGCTGGAGCGCTTGGAGACAGGCCATGTGGAGACCGCCTGGAGCGGGGCCCTGGCCACCAGCCAGGGCGACGTGTTGCCGGTAACCCTGACCCACGAGGAAGGGATCATCTTGGAGCGCCGGCATTTGAAGGTAGATGCTTCGCCGGAGGCGGTTTTCCGGAGCTTCACCGGTCTCGGCGGAACCCGGGGTTGGCTGTATGCGAACTGGCTCTGGGTCTTGCGCGGGGAGTTGGACCGGCTGGTGGGCGGGGTGGGGTTCCGTCGAGGTCGCCGCCATCCCGATGAAGTGCACCCCGGGGAAGCCCTGGACTTCTGGCGAGTGGAGGCGGTGGAGCCTAACCGGTTGCTCCGTCTGCGCGCCGAAATGCGCGTGCCCGGTCGTGCGTGGCTCCAATTCGAATCCGAACCTCAAGCTGACGGCTCCACCCTGTTGCATCAAACCGCTTACTTCGTTCCGAAAGGACTCTCCGGTCTGGCCTACTGGTACATCCTCTACCCGATCCATTCGATGATCTTCTCCGGCTTGATCCTAAAGTTAGCGCGTCGTGCGGAGTCGATAGGACGGTCGTGCGGGGCGGCTAGCGGGGACTGATCACTTCTCCC
>DAHXJB010000104.1:0-4656 GCA_027372455.1 Chloroflexota bacterium
TTCCTCGTCGATCCACTCTCGGCGTTTGGGTCAACGTTGGTCAAACTTGGTGACTATGAACCCGAAACCGGACGAATCGTTGACAGCTATCTGTTCCCTGGCGCGTGCTTCATGGACTTGGGAGCCAACGAGGGGTATTTCACCATATCGGCCTCTGCCCGATGTGGACCGACCGGGCACGTGTATGCAGTCGAACCCCAGCGTCGATGCTCTTCTGTCCTCAGCGAGAACTGCAAACTCAATCACTGCACCAACGTAACAACCATTCCGGTAGCCGTTTCGGACCGCGCCGGGGAAACGGTGCTCTATTTGCACCCCGCGACCAACACCGGAGCGACATCCACCCTCCGAACGCGTAGGCGATGGCGCTTTATTGAAAAGGTGAGATGCTCGACGTTGCGCGAATTGATGGACGAGCACCACATAGTAAGGTGCGACCTGCTGAAAGTTGACATCGAGGGCGCGGAGTACGAGGCCATCCTGGGGAGCCCATCGGTCTTTCAGCACGGGACCGTGAGGGCAATCGTTCTGGAGCACCATCCGGAGATCTTGCACCGCCGTGGGCTCGATCCTTCATCAATCGACACCTTCCTCTTGGAGGCCGGATATCGTCCAGATGAGCGGTTCAGCCGACCGGTGTATCGGCTGGGACATGACGTTTCTCAAGGACACGTATCGTGATCGCGTGGTGCTGATACCATGCTGAAGCACCACGTGTCGACCTCGAACGTTTTGGAGCGCGTTGACCCCCAGGTCATCGCGCGCGACTCCACCATAGCCCTCGCGGGAACTGTCGCGGTCCTGGCGTTGGGTTTCTCCACCAAGTCGTTGCTGGCACGCAGCCTGTCGCCGGCCGACCTGGGGCTGTTGCTTGCCGCCCAAGCACTGGTTGCCCTGGCGCTGGCACTGGCGCAGCTGGGCCTATCCGATGCGGTCGTTCGCTTCGTAGGGGTATATGCCGGTTTCAGACTGGCTCAGGCGAAGGGCGTGCTGCAGAGCGCCCTTCGGCTCACAGTGATAACCACAGGAGTGCTTGCCATCGGGCTGGTGATCGGTGCAGGACACGTCGCTACGATCCTCTACCGGGAGCCGGCCCTGGGCGTCGCCTTGGGGTGTCTGGCGCTGAGCATTCCCCTCACTTCTCTCGGGGACATGATTGGAGCGGCCTACAGAGGGATCGGTCAGACTTGGGTCAAGATCGTGTGCGTTGATCTGCTCCGGGCTATGCTGGTAGTTCTTGGTGCTGGCACTATGATTCTAGCTGAGCGTGCATCCGTTCTAGCCACAGCCGGGTGCTATCTATTCTCAGCTGCCGCCACCGCCCTTCTGCTCGCTGCACTGTACCTGCGTCAGGCGAAATGGCGTGTCCCGCCAAGTAACTTTCCCGCGGGAACGCTACTGAGATACAGTCTGCCGCTCTTCAGCTCCGCGCTTCTGGCAGGGTCGCTGCTCGGAAACGGCATTCCGCTCCTGCTTGCCAGTCTGGCTGGTCCCCAATCCACGGCATACTACAGCCTGGCGTTGGCCTTGCAGCCCTTTGTCTATCTGCCCAGTTCGGCGGTGGAGGTTGCGGCGCTCCCCTTGTGGGCAGGTGTGAGCGTGCTCGGCAGCCCCCAGGTGATGCAGAACTCCTTTGCGACTGCGACCCGCTGGAGCTTCATCCTGGCTTCGCTGTTGCTAGCACCCCTATTCTTGACCCCTGTGCCGGTGATATCTCTGCTCTTTGGAGCGGGGTATTCCGCGGCCGCCCCAATCGTTCAGATCACGGCATTGGCGACCATCTTCGGGGTCGCCGTCGGTCCAAACGAAGGGATGCTGCGCGCGCACGGCGACACCAGATCGATCTTCGTCGCCCGCGTCCTATCGGGGGTGGTCGCTATTCTCAGTGCCCCTCCAATGATAACGGTGTGGGCACATCTGGGAGCCGCAGTATCGTGGTCGATTAATTGTCTGGTCGGGAATGGCCTCTTGACGCTGCTCCTGTACCGACGACATGGAATACATCCAATCGATGTCTACTTCCTCAAGGCACTTGGTGCCAGCGCTGCTTGCTTCGCCGTGGTCGGCGTCGCTCAGGCGTATACTACCATGGGATGGGAGAAGGTCCTCGCTAGCACTGTGGCCTATCCCGTGCTTCTAGTCGTCTTCCTCTTCTGTCTGCGTGCGTTTCCTTCCCAAGACGAGCGCCTGCTGCACGTCGCGATCAAGCGTATTGCAGCATCCCTGGGGTACAGGAAGGGCACATGAGTGCTGTTGGCTGGTCTCAACCGAATCGAGCCCCCCAGCCGCCAGCCGCCACCCCAACCACACGCAGGGTGTCGGACGCCAGCAAGCACACTCAACAGACTGTGACTCCAAGTCGTCCGGATTCTCTGGCGCCGCCCATACTGGTGGGCGCCACATACGTGCTTGTCTACGTTCTTGGCGCCATCGATGCTAGCGTGGACCCAGACATGCTGGGCCCACGGCTCAGATACAATCTGATTTGGTATGAGGGTGTCTCAATTGCCGGCCTGGCATACCTGTTCGCAGGCTATGCGTTGTTCACTCTCGGCTTCTATGCGCGCCTGGGCACTCCTCCAGCCGCCACACCGCACAATGAGACCCATCGATATAACCCGAGACGAGCTTCTTGGTTGACCACAATCCTTTTCCTCTCCCTGTTTGGGTTCCTGCTGCTCTACACTCTCCAACAGGGATACGGCCGCTTCCAAGGTTCAGGGCAGACTGGCCTCGAGAATCTGAGCTTGCTGGGCGAAATGTCGATCGTGCCGTTCGGGCTGGGGCTCTACCGCTTCATGCTCGACAAGGGAAATCGGCTCAGCACCATATCCAGGTGGGATACCTGGTTCCTTTGGTTGGTCATGTTTCCGTGTCAGGTGGGGTTCAGCGTCTTCACTGGCACGCGTTCAAGACTGCTCGGGATTCTCATCATGGTGCTCGCGGCCTACCACTACGGACATCAGCAGCTTCGGCCGAGATCGCTGCTGCTCGTGACATTCGCAATCGTGACCCTGTTCATGCCGGGAATCGCTCTGCTCCGGACCGACGCGGCATCCAGACCCGACGTGAACTTGGGGTTCATCTGGGAATCGATGATGGATCGCACTTCGGCCCTCGAGGGCTTCACCATCGCCTTCGAGCACCCGGATGACACCCCTGAACCGGACCCGCTCTACCAAGTCTTTGTCTCAGGATTGGTGCCAAGGCTGATTTGGCCCGACAAGCCGCTGTCCACCTGGGGCGAGCGGTTCACCTTATGGGCCACGGGCCAACCCGTGACCTGGGCATCGCCCGGATTGCCGGGTGAGCTGTTGTTGGACTTCGGATATGCCGGCGGCCTGCTGGCCATGCTGATGCTGGGGATCCTCTGGCGAAGGCTCTTCCTGTGGCTTGGATCCCCTTCGGGCGAGGCATCGGGTTTCATATACATCGTGCTCCTTCCTGTTCTCCTGCAGACAGAAGTAGGATTCGTGTCTCCGTACAGTATGCTTCTTCGCCTCCTAGCAGTGAGCACAGTTGTGTACCTTCTGGTGCGCGAAGTGCCCACCATCAACGCTGACTCCGTTTGAAAGCTGTGGGCACTCTTAACCAGCAGGTTGGTCGCCCCAGGAGGTTCAGGGGAAAGCCGTAGGTCGCCCGCCTGCAAGTCTCTAGGAGGCTTCCAAAAGCAAGGGGAGGGTAGTGGGAGGTGAAACCTGGGGTAGCCCAATGGTACTGGTCACACATGGCAGGAGCGTTGCGAGTGCTGGACCTGGGTTGCGGTACCGGCGAACTGGGCCGTTTCAAGCCGACCGGGGCGGAGGTACACGGGATAGAGATCGATCCAGCTATAGTGGAGTCGGCGTCGGCGCACGAGATCGTGCAGACCTGGGATCTCGACGACCTTGCTCCGCTCCCGTTCCCCGACGCGTCTTTCGACGCCGTGGTAGCGAAAGACATCCTGGAGCACTTGCAGAGGCCATGGCAAACGGTGGCCGAGATGAGGCGAGTCGTGCGCCCGTGCGGCGTAGCGGTCGCTTCGGTGGTTTCCTACCGCGCGTTTCGAACCTGGAGTGACTACACTCACGTACGAGGATTCACCATGCGTTCCGCACACGCAATGTTCTCGGACGCGGGATGGGATGTCGTACACGTGTGGCGGATGGGCGGGATTCCGCTGACAGCGCGGCTGAACCTGATCAGGCTCGTCCCGCCCCTGCTTGGCTTCCCACCATTCGACTGGTTGTGGACGAGCAGCTACGAGCTACTGGCACGACCGGCGAAGCTGTAATCGGCTGCCGGTCGCAGGAGTGCTGTTGTGAGCTTGAAAGTCGCTTTCTTCCGCAATTTCGTTGAGGACCAACGATTAAGCATGGAAATCTACGCCGATGGGCTTGCTCAAGCTCTGAGGGTCGGTTTCAGTGAGCATTGCGAAGTAACCGAATACAGACCAAGGGCGATCCCAGGTGCCCTCAATGGCATCCTTCGACTTCGCCTTTCACGTTTCGTTACCTACCCGCTTGGTGCACGCCAACACCAAGGACAGGTCAACCATATACTCGACCATGGGTACGGCCATCTCCTGTATCTACTGGATCCGAATCGAACTGTGGTCACCGTGCACGATCTCATTCCACTGCTGCGTTGGCGCGGAGAGATACCTGGCATGCCTCG
>DAHXJB010000112.1:0-7272 GCA_027372455.1 Chloroflexota bacterium
TAGACCGTTGCGCTGGTCCGGGACGGCCGGCTCCCGCCGGTCCGCCGAAAGATTCAGTTTGCAAATAACGACCAGAACCGCTTCTGTCCTCATATTGACCCGAGATAGCGAGATCGGAGCCCTGGCTGACCTGTTGAGGGCCGAGGAGATCACCGCCCAGGTGGTGAGCCCCGGTCACGAACTACGGCTTCTGCTCCAGTCCCCAGGAGATTACATCGCCGTCGTCGATGGCAATCTTCCATCCGGCGAGAGCATCCAGGCTTTCGAGCTCCTTCATGGATCGAGGCCCATCCCAACCTTGTTGCTGGTCCCTTCCGGTGACCCCTGGCAGTTCGGAATGAAGCTTGACGGCCACACCCTCGATGACTTCGTTCGGAAGCCCGTCAAGCTGCCTGAGCTGCTGTTCAGGGTCAAGGCACTGATGCTGAAGGCAGGCTACGAGCTACCCGAGCTGGTGGCGAAAGCTAGCAACGGGGCCGGCGGACATGAGGAGGAGATAGACGGCTTTCGCCAGGGAAAGATTGTCGCGGTGTTCTCGGCAAAGGGCGGGGTTGGGAAGAGCACCATCGCCGTGAACCTGGCCATCGGGCTCAACAAATTCTACCGGAAGAAGACGCTGGTGGTGGACGGCGATCTCTCCTTCGGCGACATCGGGATCCTGCTGAACATTCACACCAAGAAGAGCATCTTCGACCTCTGTGCCGAAGACAACCAGCTTCCGGGCCAGGCGATAAGCATCAGCGATCTGATGGAGGCCTTGGTCCAGATCAGGCCGGGGGCGCAAGCTCTGCTGAGACCACCGGATCTCATAGCGGTGGAGAAGCTCGATAGGTCCGCTATCGTGACGGTGTTGACGATGTACAGGTCTCTCTTCGACTTCGTCGTGGTGGACACACACACATCCCTTGGCGACCTCAATCTTCAGATCCTGGATGCGGCGAATCAGATACTCCTGGTGAGCACGCCCGAGATGAGCTCCATCTCAAACACAGCACGCTTCCTGCATGTCGCGGACACCCTCGGGTACACGGACAGGATCTCGCTGATCATCAACCGCGCCAACTATGGTATCGATCTGGGCACGCTGGAGGCCAGCCTGGGTATGGAGGCCTCTGGCCGCGTGGTCAGCGCCGGTCCCCAGGTGGTGGAGGCTGCCAACGAGGGCAGCTCGCTCTTCCAGAAGGACCCGGAGCAACGAAAGCCGATCACCCAGGACCTGGCGAGGATCGTGGCGCTGGTGGCGGGCCAGCCGGAGCCAAAATCTGGGACGAAGCCGGGGAAGCAGCTGTCGCTCCTCAGGCTGCCGTTCGCAAGGAGGAATGGAAAGTGAGTCTGCAGCAACGGACCCTGCGCTCGGCCCTGGGCAGGCAGCCCAACCAGCTTCCCAGGGATACTCGTGTGGCCATCATCAGGCTGCTCGACGGAATCGACGTGAGGGGAACGATCCACGTCCCGCCGGGGATCAGGATCCTGGACCTGTTGAACCGTGAGGTAGAGCGGTTCATCGCGGTCACCAACGCCACAATCTCAGCGGTTGGACAGGAAACCACAACTCCCTTCATAGCCCTGAACAAAGCCCATATTATCAGCCTATACGAGCAGCCGGAGGGGGAAGGCGAGTAGGAAGGCGCGGCCGTCAGATTCGCCGCCGCTCCACCTCCCGAATTGTACCCCGGAGAATCGTCCCCATCACGTCTCAAGCTGGAGACTCAGCCCATCGTAGGCCAGCTCCACCCCCGACGGGAGAAGCGCGTTGGTGCAGCTGTAGTCCAGATCGTGGGTAAGATGGGTCAGATAGGCTCGGGTCGGACGCAACTCCTGAATAACCTGCAGCGCCTGCTCCACCGTGTAATGAGTGGGATGTGGTTTCCATCGGAGAGCATCCAGCACCAGCAGATCCAGCCCCCGAAGCAGATCCAACGAGCCTTCGGGGATGCGGTTGGTATCGGTGACGTAGGCGGCGTTACCGAAGCGGAAGCCCAGCACCGACAGCCTGCCATGGCACACGGGAACGGGCAGGATCTCCAGACCGAAGAGGTTTACCGGACCCTGAAGCGGGATCATCTCCAGTCGAGGCTTCCCCCCTCCTTCCTGCGTGCTGGTGAAGATGTAGTCGAAGCGACGCCGGATATCCTGCAGGGTCTCGAGGGTCCCGTAACAGGGGATGGGCGCACCCTGGCGCTCGCTAAAGGAGCGGACGTCATCCAGTCCACCGATATGGTCGGCGTGGGAGTGTGTGAAGAGGATGGCATCGAGCCGCTCCATGCCCGCCCGGAGGGCCTGCAGCCGCAACTCGGTGGCCGTGTCGATCAGCACGTTCCGCCCACTGTACTGGAGCAACGCCGAGCAGCGATAGCGCTTGTTCTTCGGGTCGTCGGAGCTGCAGACGGGACAGCGACAGGCTATGGAGGGCACCCCGTGGGATGTCCCGGTACCGAGAAGCGTTAGAGTAAGATCCATAGTACTCAGAACCCAGAACTTAGCTTCCCCGCAGCCGCCGCATGGTCTCGGTCGGGCTGGCGCAGGTCAGACTGCCGCCACTACCCCGCCTCCTGCCCACCAGGCAGCCTCGGGCGCGCAACCTCGACATTATTTCCCTGTACTCCGACCAGGTCAAGCCGGCCTCCCTGCACAGCTGCTCTCGGCCCGGCAACGGTTTACCGCCAGGCGCCATCCGATGCAGCAACTCCACACAGCGTCGCAGCAGCGTGGGGTCGAGACCATCCTGACGGCACGATGCCGGCTCCACGCGTCTCCCTTCGGGCTCGATCTGCGACCCAGCCAGCGCCTTCTTGGCCATGGCGATCGCCCTGCCGAAATCCTCGTGAGCCGCCGACCGGCTGATACCCAGCCTCTCCGCGACCTCGGCAAAGGGTAGACCCTGGTAGAGGTGCAGCCTCACAACCCGGCTATACAGTACCGGCATCCCCTGCAGCAGCTCCCCACAGACCAGGGCATCGTCCCATTCCCGCCCATCAAGACCGGGGGCATCGGCCATCCGCTCCATCAGGAGATCGTGGGGCACGCTGTACAGTTGGAAACGAGCTGACCGCCGCCGTGGGGTCTGGGATCGCAGGTATCGGTCGACCCGCCATGGAAAGGAGCGAAGGAGGTAGGGCATGAAGTTGTCCCTCCGATCCGGCTCCCACTCCAGGACGGTTTCCGCCAGCTCCAGGTAGGATTGCTGCAGGAGATCCTCCGGCTCCATAGCCGGGGGCAGCGATCGATGGCCAGAGAGATGGCGCCGGAGGATCCCCTGTATGAATGGCTCCAGTTCAGCATACAGTAACCCCAGGGCAGCGCGATCCCCCGAGCGATAGCGCAGGGCCAGGAGGGACACCCTGGCCTCTCGCTCCCGCTGTCCCTGGGAACCGCCAGCCTCTTCCTCCTGCTGCACCTGGAGTCCACTACCATCTTCCTTCCGCTGCACCTGGACCCATTCCCTTTCTCTCTTCCCGCTTTCGTCCATCCCCACCCTCATCCCCCACGCAGGTGATACACCGCCAGGCCGGCCAGTGTGCTCAAGAAGGTGCCGGTGACGGCCAGCAGAACGGCGTTCAGCTTGGCCTCGACCCTTTCGTAGCCCCGGGCCACCTCCTCCAGGCGGGCATTCGTTACCCGACCGTATCCGCACCCTCGATCGTCCAATCGAGAAGCCAGCATCCTCACCTCGTCGCCGTCACCTCGTCTCGTGGTCGGTGATGCCAGCCTTCTGACGGTCCCCCTCAACGCTTCGTCACCCTTATCCATCAGCACCACACCTCCTCTCGCACTCACAGCGCCATCCCCAACTCGTTGCCCACCTCGTCCAGCACTCGGGCCAGGGAGCCGGCCAGCCCATCGGCGGAGCGCCCCTCCAGGGCATACTGAACCTTGAGCGCCCGACAGAGGGTCTCGATCCCCTTGCGAGTGGCCTCCACGTCCCCCTCACGCGCCACCTTGCGGATCAGCATGCGCAGGACGGCGATCTCATCCTCCACGCCTCGCAGCGCCGCCGCCACCTCCAACTCCAGGGCACCCTCCTCCAGGACGTCGGCGTAGAAGGACTGCGTAGCCTCCTCCACCCGGCTCCCCTTTCCGGTCGCCGCGTCACCTCGTCTCCGCGTCACCGCACCACTTCGTCTGTCCTTCTCCCCATCGCCTCGTCTCCCCGTCGTCCTCTCGCCCTCGTGATACCGGCAGAAGCGGCTGCCCACCAAGGCGCTCCGGCCGCACTGCCGCCCCGTGCTCCTGGCGATTCCGGTACAGCGCATCCGCCCACCCCCTTTCGTCCCAAGTCCTAGAACATTTGTTCTACAACATTCTACGAGGGTCGCGCCGGGAAGTCAAGAGGTTGAAGGTTCGCCACCCAACTAAAGGCGGCTCCAAACGACAATTAAGAGGCGGTCCAAAGGTGTGGGAGGGCGATTGGGAGATGGTCAGACGTGTCTAACCATCGCGCGATCTGAGCTCCGAGATGAGCAAATGAACCGTTGATCCACTGACAGCCCACGGAGTATGGGGCGTATTTGGAAAGCATCTATTCCAAAATGGGTCGCTTTTGGAAAGCGTACCTGCCAAAATGGGTTGATTCTGGAAAGCTAACCTACGAGAATGTGCTGGACAGGCCCGACCGAAAGGAGCCCCAATTATGGCACGTCGAGCAAAGCGCGGTTTTCTTGCGCAGGACCTGGCCTCCGTCAATCCCTGGTGGCGCACTACAGAGTGGCGTAGCCTCGACCCGCAGCTTCGCGCCGCGGCCCGTGCCCCGTTTCGTCTTCAGCCGCCAATTCTAGCGGACGTTGCACCCCCGAATCTATACACCCTTCGAGGGCCGCGCCGCACCGGCAAGAGCACAGTGCTGAAACAGACCATTGATCGACTGTGCCGGGCAGGGATCGATCCTCGCCGCATATGCTACTTTGCGGCGGACACACTCGCCAACGAGAAGGACCTGGTTAACCTATTCCAGACTGCCAAGCAGATGTTTCCTCAGTTGGATGATAACCCAAGATATTTCCTGATCGACGAGATCACGTCCGTGCCAAACTGGCCAAGCGCGATCAAGTGGCTGCGTGACAACAGTCGAATCGCTGAAGATTGTCTCGTCTTGTCGGGATCCTCGTCTGGGGACGTGGCCTTGGGGGCCGAGCAACTGGCTGGATCGCTTGCTCCTGCCGCTGTCATTCCCCGAGTTCCTTCGATGTGCCGGCTACAAGGTACCCGAGTCTCCACATCTCCAACTCGACGACTTCTACGGTGTCGTCGGCCGCCGTGCTCGCGACGAAGCTCTGGTCTATCTGGACATCTTCGTCGCTGCCTTCGAGACGTATCTTCTGATTGGGGGGTTTCCCCAAGCCGTTGCCAGCTTTCTAGAAACAGGCTCGGTATCTGACGGCTTTGCCCGCGACCTGTGGGACGTCGTGCAAGCAGACCTGCATCGGGCGGGCATGATTCATACCGAACAGGCCCTTCGCCTTCTCGAACGTGTCAACGCAAGTCTTTGCGGCTGGGTCGGATTCCGCGAACTCGCCGATGCTCTGGGCGTTTCCCATCCCACTGTAGGGGAATGGTTGTCGGCCCTGGCAGACTCGTACTTGCTCATCCATCTCTATCAAGAGACTGGCGGAATGCCCGCGATCGATAGACAGCGCAAAGTCTATCCGACTGACCCATTTCTAGCGCAACTCCCCACGCGGCTGTCCATAAGTTCTTTCACTCCAGAGCCAAGTCAAGTCGCGGAGAGCGTGCTAACCATGACTCTGTTCAGGGGACTACACAAGGGCTCGCTGGACCGCTTCGATGCCCCTTCCAGGCTGTTCTACTTCCGAACTTCCAGCGGGGGTGAGGTGGACTTCCTAATCCATCCAGGACCCATGGTCGCCGAGTCCAAGTACGTGGATGATCCTTCTGAACGAGAAACGCGTGCGATGGTAGCCAACTTCGAGAGGGGCCTGCTCATTACTCGGAGCGCCTTCGAGGATACGGCGACTGTTCCTGTCTATCCTGCGAGCATCTTCTGTTGGCTCTTGGATCAGGGCGACCTACCTCCGGGCACGTGATTGCGGGCGCTGCTACCACGCTCGCAACACGCGAGATCCCCGGGGGCCTTGCCTCTGCCACGATGGCTTGAGCCTCCCTCCCCGGATCACCCGTCACTGGCTAGCGTGAGGCCCGAAGAGCATGCCCGTGCAAAGAACCACCGACTGCTGTATCATCGCGCCACCACAGCAGCAAGAGGAGACGGCCGTGATCGTTCGCAGCAACTCCACCAGCTTCGATGCCCCTCACTTCCGCAAGCTCTCTGACAGCCAGCGGGAGCGGATCCACCAGGCCAGCCTGGAGATCCTGGAGCGAACCGGGGTGGTGATGGACGAGCCCGAGGCGGTGGAGCTGCTCCGCCGCGCCGGCGCCAACATCTCCGAGGATCGACGGGTGCGCATCCCGGCCTCCCTGGTGGAGTGGGCTATCGCCCTCGCCCCCAAGCGGATCGTCCTGTGCGACCGCCACGGCCGCCGGGTGATGCCCCTGGAAGGAAACAACGTCTTCTACGGCACCGGCTCCGACTGCCCCAACGTCATCGACGTCCACACCGGAGAGCGGAGGCCGGGCACGCTTCGCGACATCGAGGATGGGATACGCGTTTGCGACGCCCTCCCCAACATCGACTTCGTGATGTCGCTCAACGTCGCCGACGACCTGGAGCCCACGACCTCCGACCGCTACCAGATGCGGACGATGCTCTCCAACACCACGAAGCCGATCCTGGCGGTAACAACCTCCTTCGAGGGCTGCGTGGACGTGATCGAGATGGCGGAGATCGTGGTGGGCGGCGCCGACACCATGCGTCGAAACCCTCTCTGCGGCTTCTACATCAACGTCGCAGCCCCCCTGCACCACGACGCCGAGTCGCTGAAAAAGCTGCTGTTCCTGGCGGAGAAGGGTATACCGGCCACCTACACCCCGGTGGTGCTCCGTGGCCTGAGCGGTCCCATCACCCTCGCCGGCGCCATCGCCCTCGCCAACGCGGGCGAGCTGGCGGGGCTGGTGGTGGCCCAACTGAAGCGAGAGGGTGCATCCATTATCCTCAGCGGCGGCACCAACGATCTGGCAGACATGCGCTACCTGGGTGACGTCTACGCGGCCCCCGAGAACCGGGTGCTCTTCATGGAAATGGGCCACCGTTACAACCTGCCCCTCTTCGGCCTCGGGGGCTGCAGCGACGCCAAGCTCCCGGATCAGCAGGCAGCGGCCGAGGCGGCTCTCTCCCTACTGACGGAGACCCTGGCCGGG
>DAHXJB010000119.1:0-2686 GCA_027372455.1 Chloroflexota bacterium
CAGGAGGTCGACAATCCCCTTGGGGGTGCCCGCTGGAGCCACCAAGCCGCGGGAGATGATGAGGACCACGTTGTGTCCCTGGGACACCAGCGTCGGGACGCCCGGCAAGAGCTTGCTTTCCTCTGTGCCGGTGACAGCGAGGGCGCGAACCTGACCGTTCTTCATCAGCGCCAGGGCGTTCGCCGGGCCGCCGAAGCCGGCATCGATGTTGCCACCCACCATGGATGCCAGGTTCTGAGTCCCACTGTCGTAGTGCACCGAGGCGAACTTCGCACCGGACACTTTCTGGAGCAGAAGTGTGGCGACGTGAGTTGTAGTCGAAATACCGTTATCGCCTACCTTGATCTTCTCAGGGTTGGCCTTCCCGGCATCTACCAGGTCCTTGACGCTCTTGAAGGGGCTGCCACTGTTGACGAACAGGGCGGTGGCTTCCACCGTGGTGACCGCAATTTCCTGGAAGTCCTTGCGCCCGAAGCCCGTCTTCCTATCCGGATCCAGGTAAATGGTATTGATCGACGGCATGGCATTCACGGCCAGGGTGTAGCCGTCGGGCTTGGACTTGACCAACTCCTGCATCCCGATCTGGGTGCCGGCACCGGGCTTGTTGACGATCTGGATGGAAGTTCCCAGATCTTTCTCCATCCAATCCGCCAGGACTCTTCCGTAGAGATCGTTGCTGCTTCCTGCCGCCCAGGGCACAATAAAGGTGATTGTCTTGCCCTTCTCCGGATAGTCCAGCTTCTTTGCGGGCGCGGCCGCGGATTGAGCGGGGCCGGAGGTGGCGGCCCGGGCGGAAGTCGCTGCCGGTGCGGAAGTGGCGGCGGGTTGAGCCGGCGCGGCCGTGGCTTTTGCGGGTGCCGGCGCGGCCGGAGCAGCCTGAGAGCACCCGACAGTGGCGAGGGTCAGCGCCAGGCTCAGGGATGCCAGAGGGACAACCAGATGTCGCATGAGGGGTCTCCTTCCCATTTTGATCGGGCGAGGCGTACAGTAGAGCCGGCCCGCTACGCTCCATGGTAGCCAGGGGAACCGAAGTGCGACTATCCGAAGAACCAGTGGGCGCTGGGATGCAGTTAACCTCTACTGAGATCATTATCTTGAGCAGACTCTCCGACTGATATGGGCAAAATAGTATTCTTGGGGACGGGTGCGAGTGGAGGAACTCCCGGAACAGGGAAATCCAATAGGAGAGAGAGTTCCCTACTGCTAAAGGACAGACTTAGTATCCTTTTGGATGTGACCCGCCACTTCTCGAAACAAGCTGAATGCTTGGAAAGAATCGATTGTATTCTCCTGACTCACGGACATGCCGATGCTTGCGGCGGGATCGGCCAGCTTCGGACCTGGCTGAAAGGGAAAAACGCTCAAGCGGTACCGGTATACGCTCATCCTCAAACCATAGAAGTAATCCGCAACAAACATAAACTGCTTGACCATTGCCGATTTCATGCAATAAGAGAAGGCCAAACCGTTAAGCTAGATTCGTGGGAGATAACTCCTCTTCTGGTTCCTCATTCAAGAGACCCGAGATTCCCTGCTTTTGCCTGGAAACTAAGAAAGGATGAAACTATCGTCTATGCTTCTGACATAGCTGAACTGACGGAAGAGTTTAAGAGCTTTTGCCAGGGGGCTAACCTCTTGATTATCGATGGAGCAACCTGGAGAAGGAAAATCTTCTCTCACCTGAGAGTTGATCGCGATTTACCTCAGGTTTGCACGTGGAAGACAGGGAAGATAATCTTGACTCAGATCGGGCGTTCCGCCCCTCCCCACGAAGTATTCACCAACGAGATACGAACTATCTGCCCCAGGGCCGTACCCGCCTACGATGGTCTGGAGCAACACATTACCTCCTGATTGGCATTGCGATGATCAATGAGATCGTCAGAGCCGGCGGATCAGCGCGAATTGCGGAGGCCAGGGCGCTGTTCCTGGAGTATGCCGGATCCCTCGGTTTCGACCTCGGCTTCCAGGGCTTCGAGGAGGAGCTTCGCGGCTTGCCGGGCGAATACTCGGATCCGCACGGTTGCCTCCTACTGGCCTGCTCCGGCAAGGAGGCCGTGGGGTGCGTGGCCCTTCGCGGGATGGCCGAGGACGTCTGCGAGATGAAGAGGTTGTACGTCCGGCCAACCTTCCGCGGAAAAGGCACCGGTAGGGCGCTGGCAGAGGCAGTCGTGGCGGAAGCGCGGGCCAAGGGCTACCGCCGGATGCGGCTGGATTCGGTCCCCTGGATGTCGGAAGCCCTCACTCTGTATCGCTCGATGGGGTTCGTCGAGATAGAGCCGTACCGCCACAATCCCATCGAAGGCGCCGTCTTCCTGGAGCTGACGCTGAAGCTAGGAAGCTAGGAAGCTAGGAAGCAGAATACGCCCCTCGCTCTCTCGCTCCCTTGCTCTCTCGCCCCCTCTCCCGTGTCTACCTCGCCAGCAGGTGAGCCGAACTGGCCTTGAACGAGACGATCACCTCGGAGCCCTCTCGGAAGGACAGCTCCTCGCAGGAGCGCCGGGTGATCAGCGCCGCCAGCACGAAGCCGGAGTCAACCTCCACCCGCACCTGGGATCCCAGTTGCGTCAGCCTGGTTATCCGGCCCGGCAAGCGGTTGCGAGCGCTGGTGGCGCCCTGCCCCGGCGACGGCGCTACCACCACGTCCTCCGGACGGATGCAGGCCAGCACCTGGCGCCCTGCCTCG
>DAHXJB010000146.1:0-1567 GCA_027372455.1 Chloroflexota bacterium
TCGGCTGGATGGCCTGAGCAACTTCGCCGTCGAGGCCGACATCCAGTTGTTCAACATGCCCCAGTACGGCATCTTCGGCATTCTGGTGCTCGACCGGTACCTGGCCGGCGTGCAGTCCGCCAACCACTCCAACACCCGGCGAGCCACCATCGGAGCGTTGAGCGGGAGCTGGATCCAGAAGCTCCAGGAGCGGGACTGGGACCCTGGCATCGGATGGCACACCTACCGGGTAGAGGTGCGGAACGTCAACGTCAAGCTGCTGGTGGACGGCGTCCTGATGGACGACTACACCGACAACTCCCTGACGCCGCCCGGCCAGGTCGGTCTCTTCGACAACGCGACCCAGATCAACGTGCGCAGCTTCAAGATCGTCGCGCTGTAGCTTGCCCATCCAAGAGGGTCAGGGTGGCGCTCGTTCGCCTGCCCTCCCCATGGCGATGCAGCGCATGGAAGAATGAACCGTAACAGAACCGTAACGCCGTGTTTACGGCATGCCGCCGAAGTGCTATAGTGCACAACGGAGGTGAGGACATGCCTGAACAGGACAAGCCGGTCAAGCTGACGGTTCAGATCCATGACCGGGCTCTCTACAGAGCCGTGCGTCACCTGGCAGTAGAGCAAGATCGGTCGCTGCGTGAGATCGTTGTCGAAGCCCTCCGCTCTTGGGTCCTTAAGCAGGAGGAGCAGGAGGATCTGGCCGCCATTGCTGAGACCGAGGGCGAGGAAAACTACTCATGGGATCACGTAAGGGCCGAACTGCACCAGGGTCGAGAAGGCGACCGTGTCGCCTGAGGAGTGGGCGCTGGTGCTGCGGCGGTCAGCTCGAAAGGAGATTCTTGCGCTCCCATCGAAGATCGGCGACCAGGTGGAGCACGCCATCGACCGCCTTCTCACCGCCTTCCAGCAGGGCCAGCGGCCGCAGGACATCAAGCCCCTCGGCGGACGATCCCACACTTTTCGCGTCGATACCGGCGAATACAGAATCCTCTTCATGATCGACGAAGGCGCGAAGCTAATCACGATCTTCAGGGTGCGCCACCGGAAGGACGCATACCGCAACCTCTGAAAAAAGAGAAGTCGATGGATTGGAATCCACCGACTTCTGCTTTTCTCCGGAACTGCTGATACCCCTAAGGCAACCTGTTTCGAAGAGATGGCATTCCCGGGAAGAGAGCTGTTGCTTCGGTTGGGCGTTCTCGGGCATGCCAGGTCGGAGGATTGGCAACCCTGATCACTAGGGTACACTCTCCTTCCTGCTGCGACGTTAATCTTACGCGCCAGATCTGCCCTCGCCCAGACACCTGATGTGGACAGGAGCGAAGGGACGGTGGTAGCCTCATTAAGGCATCGGGAGCACCCTATGAACTCCATCAAACCCAAGCTTCCGATTCAGGAGCAGCTCCATGGCGTATCAATCGCTGGAGATACACGGCTTTCGCGGTTTCGCGCAGCCTGCTGCCCTCAACCTTGCCCTGCCAAACGGTAGGGCAGGCAGCGGGATTACTGTGCTGCTTGGACCCAACAACGGCGGAAAATCCACCATCATCGAGGCATTCTCCGCTCTCAC
>DAHXJB010000523.1:0-2140 GCA_027372455.1 Chloroflexota bacterium
GGTCTCCTTGATCCTGCGGCGAAGGTAGATCACCGAGATAGCCGGGACCGCCCCAAAGGCCAGCATGATCCTCCATGCGATCCCCGCCGGCACCCCAGTACCAAGCAGCAGCGAGGCGAAGAGTGGGCCCGCGAGGAGCCCGAATCCCTGCATCGCGAAGACAGTACCCACCAGCCGTCCGCGGTTGGGCCGGTTGGAGTACTCGGACGTGATCACAGCAGACGTCGCGTAGTCACCCCCGACCCCGATCCCCACCACGATCCGGCAAAGGAAGAGGGCCAGAAAGTCACCAGTGAAGGCCGAGGCAAGCGCACCTATCACCAACAGCGCCATCTCGGTGCCATAGATCGCCTTGCGCCCAAAGACATCCATTAGACGCCCGAACAGCAGAGCTCCGATGACCGAGGCGAGCAGGGAGATCGAGTTGAGCAACGAAAGTTCCGCGAGAGACAGATGGAAGATCGGAGTGAGGATCGCGGTGACCGTGCCGATGATGAAAAGGTCGTACGCATCGGTGAAGAACCCCATTCCCGCGGTCAAGACGGTGTACCAATGTTTGGAGTTCAGCGGGGCGTTGTCCAACTTTCCGTAGAGCGCCTGGGCACTGTTCGAACTGTCACTGCCGACTGGCATCAAGACTCCTCATATAGCTGGGCGCGGCGAATGCCGCGCACTGACAGGAATGACGTCACCGCTAAAAGTTGCTGCAGCCAAAGTTCCGGCCGTTCGGCCGTCCCAGCCTCGCTCGGTGTTCTATAGAGGTCCTCCCCAAGTGGCCGATATACAACCACGTCAGTTTCCGGCGGCGTGGTTATGAAGTGGTTAAGTGACAAATCACGAGACGTGCGCTAACCACTTGCCCCTCACTGGGCTGGAACGTCTTGTGGTTCGGCGTGCTGCTCGCCATCCCGTGCAACCGCCGAAGTGGATCAGCCTAAGGCTACTTTCCGACCGCCGCTGACCCTCGCCGAATCGCCGGATATCTCCTGCCACGTCCCTCAACCATCTTGTCCCTCCCTCATAACTCCTCCTTAACGGTGGCCCCGGTAGCTTTGCGCCAGTCGGCTGACGGCACGGCGCTTAGTAGCGCCACCGCAGCACCGCACGCTAGGACCTGGGAGGGACGGATGAAAATCGGACTTAGGTTACGCCACCGACTCAGGCCACTCGCTGCCAGCGCGGCAGTGTTGGTTGCCACGGCCATCGCGCTCAGCGGGTGCGGGGCCACCACCACGCAGGCAAGCTCCAAAAAGGTGCCCCTGATTGTGTACGCCGCCGAGGGCTACGACGCCAACACTGTGGCCGCATTTCAGAAGAAGACAGGCATTCCCACTAAGCTCCTGGACGACTCCACAGGTCCACTGCTGGCCAGGATTGAGGCCGAGATCAACAATCCACAATGGGGGCTGCTCTGGGTGGATGGCGACGAGGCCTTCGCGGCTCTCGACAGGCAGCACTATCTGGTGCGCGGCTTCGAGCCCAAGGCCAACTGGACGGCAGCGGCCCTCAAGGTGATTCCCTCGGATCACAGCTATATCCCCACGGGCTTCACCGCCATGCCAGCGGTGGTCTACAACTCCAAGGTAGTGACGCAGCCGCCAACCTCGTGGTCGGACCTGCTCCTGCCGCAATGGAAGAACGCCGTGGGCATGAACAATCCGGCCATCTCCGGCCCGACTTATCCTTTCGTAGCCGGGATGATGCAGCACCTGGGCGGAGTGAGCAACGGGGAGAACTACTTCCGGCAGCTGAAACTGAACGGGCTCAAAATCTTCGACACCAACGGGGTGACGCTCACGGCTCTCACCCAGGGGCAGATCAAGCTGGCTCTGGTCCAGAACTCGGCCGGGATTGGGGCCGCCTACCAGAACCCCAACCTGAAGGTGGCATACCTCAGCCCCGTCACCCTGCTCCCGTCGGTGATTGGGATCGACGGCAAGGCATCCCACCAGGAGCAACTCGAGGCGGAGGAGTTCGTCAACTACGTGTTCTCTGCGGCCGGCCAGCACCAGCGCCTGATCGGCGACCCCCACGGGGACTCGCTCTTCTGGCCGGTGGTGGAGGGGTACCCGCAGTCCCAACTGGTCCCATCGTTCTCCTCGGTCCCGTACCAGATCCTCAACGCCTACACCTGGGGCCC
>DAHXJB010000204.1:0-2268 GCA_027372455.1 Chloroflexota bacterium
CGCGGCGGCGTAGACAGCACTGCGCCTTGGCCCGCTGTCTGGCGCGCCTTCTCGGGGAGCCGTCCACTATTCCTCAAAGGGTTGCGCATATGAACGAGGTCCTACTACAACCAGCCTATGCTTAAGTTAACGCGTATGGGGACAAGCCCCCGCCGCCGGTCGCACGTCTGGCACCAGGCGGCGGGGCACAAGACCCCGCCCTACGTAACGCATCCTAAGGTGAAGGACACAGCAAGACATGAAGTCGAGGAATAGACGAGGATCCCACCACACCCATCAGGCTGCTCAGCAGGTCCAGCATGGTAGAGCGCCAGGGTTCACGCAAATCGAGCTGTCCGTGAGCCCTGGGAATCCTCCTTCGTGGCCTGCCATCTCGGTCTGCATGATCGTCAGGAACGAGTCGGCCAACCTGCGCGCCTGTCTGGAATCGCTGGGGGATCTTGCCTCGGAGACGATCGTGGTGGATACGGGCTCCACCGACGGCACCCCCGAGATCGCTCGCTCCATGGGCGCCAGGGTCTATTCCTTCGACTGGATCGACGACTTCGCCGCTGCCCGCAACGAGTCGCTCAGCCATGCCACCGGCGAGTGGGTTTTCTGGCTGGACGCGGACGATCGACTAACCCCCGAGGCGGTGGGGCAACTGAAGCAGGCCGCGAACTCCGGCCTGGCCGACGCGTACAACTGCCTGGTGACCAGCATCGAGCCCGACGGAAGGTTGAACACCGTGGAGCATGTGCGAATGTTCCGGAACGGGCTGGGGATCCGGTTCGAGGGCGCCATCCATGAGAAGGTGACCCTCGACCTGGCTCGTCTCGGCCTGTGCTTGGCGAGCACCGACATCGTCGTCAACCACACCGGCTATTCGTCGGCGGAAGCCATCCGTGAGAAGAGCAGGCGGAACCTGTCTGTCATCGAAAGGGAGCTGGAGCTCCACCCCGAGCAGGTCGAGCTGCTGTTCTATCGAGGGCATTCCCTCGCCAATCTGGGGAGATTGGATGAGTCGCTGGCCAGCATGCGGCAATATCTGTTGTGCACATCGCCCCAGCGATGGTTTGGCTACAGACGCTTCCTCGCCTACTCCAGCTCGCTGGCCATCCTGGATATCCAGGAGAAGCGCGCCCAGTTCGAAGAGCTGCTGACGCGGGCCCTCGCGGAGTTCCCGGGACACCCCCACTTCCAGTTCCTGCTGGCCAGGATGCGGCTGCTAAAGGGTCGACCACGGGAGGCCTTGGATCTCCTCTCGGCCGTCCACAGCGCCATCGGGCGCCCGGTCCGCGGCCAGCGCCCCCCGGATGCCTGGGTTGAGCTAGCCATGGCCGAGGCTCACTGGGCTGTGTGACAGAGAGGGCTCGCCCTGGAGTGGGCCGAGAGGGCAAGGGAGCACGCACCGGAATGGGATATGGCTTCCAACTTCCTGGTGCGGCTCTACCTCAGCGCCAACAGAATACAGGAAGCAGAGAGCATGCTATCCAACCTGCTGATTTCCCCAAGAAGCCCGGAGCCGTGGCTGATACTGTCGGAATTGCGCCATCGGCAAGGGCGGAGCGAGGAGGCTATATCTGCGGTGCGAGAAGCTCAGAAGTTGGGATTACCGGAACAACAAGCACAGAAGAGAGTGGCGAGGATCATGGAAACGGCGAGAAAGCTTGAGGGTTCGGCGCCCTCCGACCCCATCTCGGAGGCCAATCGGCAGCGAAGCAGGGGACTCGAGGCGCTGCGCAGCACCGACTTCGTGGAGGCGGCCAAGTGCTTCGCCGGCGCGGTGCAGAGCGAGCCGAGAAACCCCACCAACTACAGATACTTGGCAGCGGCGCTGAAGGCCCTGGGGAGAGAACAGGACGCGATATCTGCCTGGGCGCTCGCGGACCACTGGGGATCGGCGGCCGTGGCGGTCTCAGCGTGAACGTCGTCGCCGGCAAAGGGGTGCACCCTCGCGGCCTTGCCCGAGGCTGAAGCTGTGTAGTAACGACTTTAGTCGTTCGTCCTGTTGCGGCGAGGGGACGAAGGACTGAAGTCCTCACTACTGGCTCCTTCTCCCGCTGGACCGGACCTATTGGTCATCGGCCTTGCGGCGGATCACCGAAATTGCGTTGAACTTGGCGGACGGACCACTTAGGGCCAAAAAAGAGGAAGCCCAGTAAACTGGTCTAGCCCCGTAGGGGCGAGGCATGGAGCCTGTCTCAGAAGTAGGAGGGCTCAGGGAGTCTTGTTGGGGGGTCTACCCAATCGGGGACAACCCATTGTAGGCCATTCGAAATGGTCCTG
>DAHXJB010000222.1:0-10601 GCA_027372455.1 Chloroflexota bacterium
GGGGTGTGCGGGACCTCTCCTCACTGGTGAAGCGCACCCACGCCATGGGGGCGCTGTTCACCATTTCCGCCGATCCAATCTCCCTCGGGCTGCTGAAGAGCCCCAGTGAGTGGGGCGCGGACATCGCCGTGGGTGAGGGACAGGGCCTCGGATCGCCGATGAGCTACGGAGGGCCCTACCTTGGACTGCTGGCATGCAGGGACCAACTCATTCGCCACATGCCGGGGCGGCTGGTGGGGGCGGCGCAAGATCATCAAGGTCGGCGCGGGTTCGTCCTGACGCTGCAGGCCCGAGAGCAGCACATCCGCAGGGAAAAGGCCACCTCCAACATTTGCACGAGCGAGCAGTTGATGGCAACCGGGGCGGCCATCTATCTGGCGCTGATGGGCCCTGTCGGGCTTCGCCAGGCAGCGCAGCTCTCCTACGACAAGGCTCACTATGCCGCACGGCAGATCGCGGCCATTGACGGCTTCAAGCTGGTGGACAGAGGGCCATTCTTCAACGAGTTTGTCGTGGAGGGCCCTGGGACGCCGGCGGAGATCAATCGCTTCCTGCTGAAGCAGAAGATCGTGGGCGGCTACGATCTGGCCATAACGAGCCCTGAACTGGAAGGCTGCATGCTGCTCTGTGCCACTGAGACCAACAGCAGGGCCCAGATCGACAGGTTGGTCTCAGCGCTGAGCGAATTTGCATCGTCTGAAGGAGGGGCCATATGACCGAGCCCTTGCTTTCCGAGGTTTCTCGCCCGGGTCGAGTGGGGCATCAGTTGCCGGCCGGCGACGTTCCGGAGGCGGAAGGATTGCCCGCCGGGTTGCTGAGGGATGGCCTGGAGTTGCCGGAGGTGGCGGAGAACGAGGTGGTGCGGCATTTCGTTCATCTTTCCAGGATGAACTACGGCCTGGACACAGGGTTCTATCCCCTCGGGTCCTGCACCATGAAGTACAACCCCAAGATGGCCGAAGAGATCGCCAGGTGGCCCGGCTTCTCGGCGATTCATCCCTATCAACCCGAGGAGCTATCGCAGGGCGCCCTCCGGATGATGTACGAGCTCCAGCAGATGCTGGGCGAGATCAGCGGGCTCACTGCGGTTACCCTGCAGCCATCGGCGGGGGCTCACGGCGAGCTCACTGGAATGCTGATGGTCCGGGCCTATCACCAGCAGCGTGGCGACCTGAAGCGGACGAAGGTGTTGATCCCCGACTCCGCCCACGGGACGAATCCCGCGACCGCGACCATGTGCGGGTTCTCGACGGTGCCGGTAAAGTCGGATTCTCGCGGCAACGTGGATCTGGAAACGCTACGCTCCCTGGCGGACGAGGAGACGGCGGCTCTGATGCTGACGATGCCGAACACGCTCGGGTTGTTCGACGAGCACATGCTGGAGATATCGGAGATAGTGCACGGTTGCGGTGCCCTGATGTATGGGGACGGGGCAAACCTGAACGCGTTGCTCGGGGTTGCGAAGCCCGCCGATTTGGGCTTCGACGTGCTGCACATCAATCTGCACAAGACGTTCGCGACTCCCCACGGCGGCGGGGGGCCGGGGTCGGGTCCGGTGGCCGCGAGGGCGTTCATGGCGGACTTTCTGCCCGTGCCGGTGGTGCGGCGACGGGGAGACGGGGAGACGGGGAGACGGGGAGAGACAGGCCCCACCCCCGGCCCCTCCCCGCGGCGGGGAGGGGAGAAGGAGATCGGGGCGGCCGGGTCCTATTACCTGGAGCGGGAGGGTCCCCATTCCATCGGGCAGGTTCGGAGCTTCTACGGCAGCTTCGGCGTTCTGGTGAGGGCCTACGCCTACATTCGGGCGCTGGGGGCAGAAGGCTTGCGAAAAGTGGGAGAAAACGCTATTCTGAACGCGAACTACCTTCGTGCCCGGCTGCAGCAGGCTTACGAGGTGCCCTACCCGCGCTGCTGCATGCATGAGTTCGTTCTCTCCGGCAGACGCCAGAAGAGCCTGGGTGTACGGACCCTGGATATCGCAAAGCGGCTCATTGACTTCGGGTACCATCCGCCCACCGTTTACTTTCCGTTGATCGTGGAGGAATCCATGATGGTGGAGCCCACCGAGACGGAAAGCAAGGAGGCGTTGGATGCGTTCGTGGAGGCTATGCTTGCCATCGCGCGGGAGGCGGAGGAGAATCCAGAGATAGTGCGGGCTGCGCCTACCAACACGGTGGTGGGCCGGTTGGATGAGGCTGCTGCCGCGAGGCAGCCTAAGTTGCACTGGTAGAGTCCAGCTTCTAGCAAGAAGAAATGGGGGAGCCATGGGCCGACTGCTGGAGATCCAGGACCTAAGGACGAACTTCTACACCCAGGATGGGGTGGTGAAGGCCGTGAACGGCGTCTCGTACACGCTTGACGAGGGGGAGACACTCGGACTAGTAGGGGAGAGCGGGTGCGGGAAGAGCGTGAGCGCCCTATCTATCATGAGGCTGATCCCGCAGCCGCCTGGGAAGATCGTTGGCGGGAAGGTGATGTTCCAGGGGAGGGATCTCCTGACAGTGAGCGAGGATGAGATGAGGCGGGTCCGCGGGAAGGACATCGCCATGATCTTCCAGGACCCGATGACCAGTCTCAATCCGGTGCTCACGATCAAGCGTCAGTTGACCGAGGGGCTGGAGCTGCACCTGGGGATGGACGGGAACGCCTCGGGGAAGCGTGCTGTCGAGTTGTTGGATATGGTGGGCATCCCCTCGTCCAAGAGCCGAGTGAACGACTACCCTCACCAGTTTTCGGGTGGCATGCGCCAGCGCGTTATGATCGCGATGGCGCTCTCCTGCAACCCCAAGCTGTTGATAGCGGACGAGCCGACGACGGCGCTGGACGTGACGATCCAGGCGCAGATCCTGGATCTGATCAAGAAGCTGAGGAAAGAGTTCGGCACGGCGGTGATCATGATCACCCACGACCTGGGGGTCGTGGCGGGGCTGACGGACAAGATCAACGTGATGTACGCGGGGTACGTGGTGGAGAGTGCCCCGACGGACGAACTGTTCAAGAACCCGCGACATCCATACACGCTGGGGTTGCTGCGGAGCATTCCAAAGATCAACGACGAGAGGCGGGAGAAGCTGATCCCGATCGAGGGGTTGCCGCCCGACCTGATTGACGCGCCGGTGGGGTGCCCGTTCGGGCCACGCTGCTCGTACATCACGGATAAGTGCCGCACGGAGAACCCGGCACTGGAGCCTGTGGCGAGGGGACATCACATAGCGTGCTGGGTAGACGTGAGGGGAGGGAACAACCATGGCAGTTGAGAGTGTGACGGCAGAGAAACTGCTGGAGGTGAAGAACCTCAAGATGTACTTCCCCATCACGCAGGGGATCCTGCTGCAGCGGAAGGTTGGGGACGTGCGTGCGGTAGATGACATAAGCTTCTTCATCAGAAAGGGGGAGACCCTGGGGCTGGTGGGGGAGAGCGGGTGCGGGAAGAGCACCACGGGTAGGAGCATCCTGCAGCTGTACCGGCCGACCGGCGGGAGCGTGAAGTTCGGTGAGACCGAGTTGACGTCGCTGAAGGGTGAGGATCTGCGGAAGATGCGCCGGCGCATGCAGATGATCTTCCAGGACCCATACGCGAGCCTGAACCCCAGGATGACGGTTGGGGACATAATCGGTGAGCCGCTGGACATTCACCATCTGGCGAGGGGGAAGGTACGGCAGGAGCGGGTGCAGGAGTTGCTGCGGCGGGTCGGGCTTAACCCCTACTTCGCAAACCGGTACCCCCACGAGTTCAGCGGGGGACAGCGGCAGAGGATCGGAGTGGCCAGGGCGCTGGCGGTCGAGCCGGAGTTCATCGTGTGCGACGAGCCCGTGAGCGCGCTGGACGTGTCGATTCAGGCACAGATCATCAACCTGCTGGAGGAGTTGCAGGGGGAGTTTGGTCTGACCTACCTGTTCATTGCCCACGATCTGAGCGTTGTGCGGCACATCAGCGACCGTGTCGCGGTGATGTACGTGGGAAAGATGGTAGAGCTGGCCGACCGGAACGCACTATACCAGAAGCCGCTGCACCCGTACACGAAGGCGCTGATGAGCGCGGTGCCGGTGCCCGATCCTGAGGTGGAGGCCAGGCGGCAGAGGGTGATCCTGACTGGGGATGTACCGAGCCCGGTGAACCCACCGAGTGGTTGCCGGTTCCATCCGAGGTGCCGGTACGCGAAGGACGAGTGCTCCAAGTCGGAGCCGCAGTTCAAAGAGGTGGAGAGAGACCACTGGGTGGCCTGCCACTACTGGGACCAGATCGGGTAGGAGTGGATGAAGAACGAGTACACCGCGGTAATTAAGCAGGATGGCGGCTGGTGGATCGGTTGGATTGAGGAAGTGCCGGGGGTGAACTGCCAGGAGCCAACCCGTGAGCAGCTCATTGAGACCCTGCGAGCTACTCTCCAGGAAGCCCTCGAGCTAAACAGGGAAGACGCACTTTCAGCGGCCGGCGATCGGTACTATGAAGAAAAGATCGCCGTATGAAGCGGCGCGAACTGCTCGCGCATTTACGGTCTCAAGGATGCGAGCTGCTTCGAGAAGGTTCCAGACACTCCTGGTGGTACAATCCCGCTCTGAACAAGCGGTCTGCAGTTCCGAGACATGCTGAGATCAGCAACGACCTGGCGAAGAAGATATGCCGGGATCTTGGAATAGCCGTAAGCGGATCGAAATGCTCGTGAACAACGCCGGCATCACCGGTGCTCAGCCTGAGGGAGAAAGGATCTCTTCCTGGTAGCTCTTATCTGAACTCGGGCGGGATCACGAGCGGCAAGGACCAGCATCCCGTAGCAGGCCAGGGCCTTGGGATCGGGATCATTCTTCGCGACCGAGTGCTCGATCAGACGCAACGGCCAGGTGTCGCCCTCGAAACCGAGCGCATAGCCGGCATTGCTCTCGACCAGTTCGATCAGCCGGTCGGGCAGGCTTCTTTTCGGTCGTACTCCGGATCAGGACTGGTGATCCAATTCTTGGCCCGCTGCCAATGCACGTTCAACCGGGCCAACGTCGCGCGGATAGTCTCACCGGTCACTCGCTCGGGCGAGATGCCCTGCTCGAAGCTGACCTCGGTGGCCAACTCCAGCGTACATAGGCTGGCCGGCTTGTCGAAGGCTCGCGGACTGGTGTGGAGCATGGCTCGCAGCTTCTCCAGGCGTTCCCCCTGGAAGGCAGCATGGATGGTGTGGGGGCGCGAGGAGCCCTCCTTCAGACACTCCAGCCCCCGCTCGTTGAAAGCGTGGATGGCGTTACGGATGGTCTGGCCGTCGCAGCCCAAGTTGTGGGCGATCTTGACAAGCCCGTCGACCTCACTCGACTTCCACGATCATCTCGATCTCCACCGGGATGTTGCCGGGCAGGGCAACCATCCCAACCGCCGATCGGGCGTGACGGCCGCGGTCCCCGAAGAGATCGACCAGAAGGTCCGAAGCCCCGTTGATCACCTGGGGCTGAGCGCCGAAGTCCGGCGCGGAGTTGACCATTCCCAACAGCTTCACGACGCGACGCACGCTGGAAAGCTCGCCGATTTCGGCTTTGAGCGAAGCCAACAGGTTCACCATCACAGATTCGGCGGCAGTGCGGGCCTGTTCTACGTCGAGCTCCTGGCCCACCTTTCCCTGCCATTGGGGTCCATTCTGGCGGTTTGGCCCATGTCCCGACAGGAAGACCAGGTTGCCGACGCGCACGGCAGGGACATAGTTGGCTATAGGGGTGGGCGGAGCCGGCAGCTCCATCCCTCTCTCTGTCAATCGTTCCTCAGGTGTCATCACAGACTCCTTGTTATGTAACTCATTCTCGAGTTGGTTGCCCCGCTCGACCTAGCGGGCATCGCGCATGTAGGCGACTATCTCATCCTTTGATCGCGCCGGCGGTCAGGCCGCTGATCAGGTACCGGTGAGTGACAATCGAAAAGAGGATCACCGGGAGCATGATCAGCACGCCGGCCGTCGTAATCTTGCCCCACTCCCAACCCGCGTACTGCATGAAGTTGACGACGGCCACTGGAGCCGTCATCATGTCGCCCCGCGTGAACAGCAACGCATAGAAGAACTCGATCCACGTCATGATGAAGGTCAACACGCCCACAGAGACCAACCCCGGCGCTGACAGAGGAATGACGATCCGCTGAAAGATCTGCCACTGTGTTGCCCCGTCCACAATCGCCGATTCCTCGATCTCTTGAGGGATCGTATCGAAGAAGGGGCGCAGTATCCAAATCGCCAGCGGTGTAGAGAAGGTCAGGTACACCAGTATGATGCCGGGATACTGATTGTTCAACCCCAACCGGATGAAGATATTGAACAGCGGGAGGGCAAACCCTATAGGCAGGGCCAAGCGCGCCGCCAGGATCCAGAACGCGATGGCTCCTTCCGCCTTGAAGCGATAGCGCGAGAGGGCATATGCAGCAGGGATACCGAAGAGCATCGCGAGAGCCGTGGTCGCGGAACTGACGATCACGCTGTTCGTCAGGTTTCGTCCAAAGCCGGAGGTCGACAGATCGACGTAGTTCTGGAACGTCCAGCCGTGTGCAAAATCGGGCGGCATTTGGAACAGGGCCTTTTCGGTCCGGAGCGACATCTGCACCATCCACAGAATGGGTATCAGAATCAGGAGGCATATCAGAATGAGCAGGAGTGAGTGGAGCAGGTTCCACAGTCCCGCCTGGAATCGTCTTTGAGGGGACACCTGTCGGCTGGTCATCGCTCTACTCTCCTCGACTCCACTGGATGTTACGCAGGATAAACGCGGTCAGGAGGATTGTAAACAGGAACACGATCAGGATCATCGCGCTGGAGTATCCGATGTAGGTGTAGCTGAAAGCCTCCTGAAAGGCGTAGTAGTTGGTCGGTTCCGTGGCGAAGCCCGGCCCGCCGTCGGTCATCACGTAGACCAGCGGGAAGGTGCGGATGCTATCGACGATCTGGAACAGAATGACGACGCTCAGGGTGGGCCGCAACATCGGGATCGTGACGTGGCGGATGGTTTGCCAGCCCGACGCTCCATCTACGTGCGCGGCCTCGAGGGGCTCGGAAGGTAGGGACTGCAGGCCGGCGTACAGGAGCAGGAAGCAGAAGGGGAAGAACTCCCACACGCTCGCGATCGCCACTGCGACCAGCGCCAACCGCGGGTTTGCCAGCCAGGTGAGCGGCTGGCCACCCAACGAAGTTACGACGTAGCTCAGTATGCTGACCGGTGGGGTGAACAGGATCCGCCAGATCAACGCGGCCACGATCGGAGGGATGACCATCGGGATGATAAGGATGCTGCGGCTGATCTCCATCAGCCAGGGGCTGCGGATACGCGATTTCAGGTAGATTGCGAGACTTGTCCCGATCACCACCTGGAGAGGAACCGTCAAAAGGGTGTATTTCACTTGCACCCAGAGCGAGTTGATGAATCGCGGGTCGTCGCTGACTAGACGGAGGTAGTTTCCCAGCCCTATCAACCGTAGCGAATCGGGCCTGGATAGGTCCCAGGAGGTAAAGCTGGTGGCGATCAAGAAGAGGATGGGCAGAATGGTGATCAGGGTTAGCAAGACCACACTCGGTACCAGCATCCGGGTGAAGAACTGCCTGCGCGCGGTCCGCCATCCGGCCCTTCCAGATGCGCCTGGAACTCGCTCGATCTGCTCGCCTGGGCGCTGGGTGAGATTCGTCTGGGTTTTCGTGATCATCGTTCCTATTCCATCATCACAGAGATGGCCGGATGGTCGGCAAGAGCCCCCATTGGTCGGGCTTGACGGGTCCGCCGACTCGTCAAGCCCGATGGTACTCGCCAAGAACGGTCGCAGACAACCCGGGAGCGGTGCGACGTCACGGCGAGATCTTGTACCCGGCAGCGGTCATGATCTGTACGGCGTCGTTTTGCGCCGCGTCCAGGGCAGCCTTGACACTATTCTGCTTGGATAGGATTTCGCCGATCGCTTGGCCCACCCGCGCGCCAATTTGCGGGAATTCGGGGACGACGCGGTAGGCGCACTTAGAGAGCTGTAGCGCTTTGGTGATCAGGTCGCCTGTGTTGATGCCGGCGATAGTGTACCTCCTGGCATATTCCGGTGAGGTGAGCACCGACTTGCGCGTCACCGCCGGAAAGTTGCCCTCTATGGCGGCTCTCTTCATCGTGTCCCCGGAGAGTGCCCAGGCGATGAATTGCCAGGCGGCATCCTTGTTCCTGGAGCTCTTGGGGATCATGAAGCCGTGAGTGGCGATTTGCGGGAAGCGCCCGGCGGGGCCGGCGGGTGGCAGGGCGAGTGCCATTTTGTCTGCGAACTTGCTCTTGGTCGGATCGAGCAGCGGGCTGAAGGTCCCCAGCGCGTCGATCCAGATGCCGGCCTTCCCCTGGCTGATGGCGTTCTGGCAATCGGGGGTGTCATAGATCTGCGGCCCTGCGATGCTGTACTTCAGGATGAGATCGGTGAAGTTCTGGGTTGCCTTGATCGCCGTGTCGCTGTTCAGCGTGGGCGTCAGGTCTTCAGGCGGATTACGGAAGATGTTGCCGCCATAGCCTTGCAGCCAGATGGGAAAGGGGAAGTGAACCCCGTCCTTTTGAGTCCGCATCACGTAGCCGTAGAAAGCGGGCGGCTTGTTGATCTTGCCCAGCACCTGTTCGAGATCGTCGAAGGTGTCTGGAGGTTTCAGCCCAGCGCTGTCCAGAACGTCCTTGCGGTAAATCATCTGTGTACATTCGGATAGGTACGGCAGGGCGTACTGCTTGCCCTGCCAACTGTGCGGACTGAGGAGAGCGGGAATGAAGTCAGAGGTGTCGTACTTGGACTTGGCGATGTAATCGTCCAGCGGTGCCTCCCAGCCCGCGCGCATCCAGCGCTGCGCCTTGATAAAGATGTTCTCCATTACGTCGTAGGAGGAGCTGCCCGAGCTTAGCTCGACTTCGGCTTGCTGGAGCATCACCGCGAAAGATACGAACTCCATCTGGACCTTGATGCCCGTCTGCTTCTCAAACTCTGGCAGGATCTTCTGGAGGTAGCGTTGATACAACATGTCCTGCAGGTAGGCCTTGATGGTGGTGCCTTTCAGGGGCATCGGGGTGGCCGCCTGAGCGGCCTGGGTGGCTGCCGGGGCCGGCGGCGCTGCCTGGGGCGCACAGGAGCTGAGGATCGCAGCAGCGCCGGTCAAGCCGGCAGCTCGCAGGAAATCGCGCCGGGTCAACTTCTTGTCCGAGTACATGAGCCCTTTTTCCTCCTACTTCAGATTCACGAGATGGACGTGCTGCGTCGGATACCGCTGTGCCCGCCCCTACTTCTTGGCCATGGCCTCCACGAACTTCGGATTGGCCCAAGAGTCGAACGGGATCGTCTTCTTCAGTTGATTGGTATCCACCAGGAACTTGGATTGGGAGCCCATGCTCACCTTGAAGGTGCCGTCCCGCGAGGGGATCTAGCGGCTGTTACTCATGTAGTGGGCAATCTCGTCCTTGTAGGCAAACAGCGCCGGCAGGCCGCCCGTGTGGATAAAGACCACGGTATCGTCCCGGGAAAGCCGCCCATGCCGCACATGGTCCACCAGCCCGGCCATGGCCTTCCCGGTGTAGATGGGGTCCAGCATGATCCCCTCTGTTCGAGCCACTAGCCGGATCGCCTCCAACCCTGCCTCCGACACCTTCCCGTACCCGGGTGCGGCGTACTCGTCGAGGTTGACGATCTCCTCGGGCCGAATCTCGACGGCCACGCCCAACCTCTGGGCAGCCTCGTTAGCGATGCGTGCCGTCTCCTCGAGCCGCCCCGGCTTCAGTGCCGCGCTGACGCCGATCACCTGGAACCCGGCCCCCAGCATCCGTCGCGCTAGCTCCAGCCCTGCTTGGCCCTTACTCCCCGAGCTCATATAGAGGTAGTCTGGTCTGGCTCCGAGCGCCGCCATCTGTTCGAGCGTCTCCAGCGTCGACAGAACGTAGGCCAACGCCGAGCCGAGCGCGAATGCGCCGGCATGGTTCATCACGTAGGGCCGGTGGCCGAGGCGGCGGTATTCCTCCGCCACCGCCCGCAGCGTCCGATCCATCTCTGCTGGGTCGTTGCTCTCGAGAAAACGGATCTCAGCACCCAGGACGAGATCGACCAGCAGGTTCCCCTGCCAGCCCCAATCGCGGTCGATGCGCAGCACCAGTACCGGCTTCATTCCCAGGACGTTCGCCGCGGCCGTCGTCTGGCGCGCTGAATTGGACTGGGCCTCCAGTCCGGCGATGAAGACGTCGACTCCCAAGTCGCGCGCCTCGGCCATGCGAAACTCCAGGTTTCGCGTCTTGTTGCCGCCAAAGGCCAGCCCGGTCAGATCGTCCCGCTTCATGAATATGCGCGGACCTCCCAGCGCGGCCGCCAGCCGCGGGCACTCCTGCAGCGGCGTCGGCAGCGGCGTCAGCCGAACGCGGGGGACGCGATCGATCAACGCAGTAATCTGTTCATGCGTCAGGGGTGGATGCGCCATTGCCTCAGAGTTCACCTCATGCCTCCTCTCATTTCAGGACACCATCGTCAACCTATTACTTCGCCAACTGCTGCATCCGCGGATCCAGCGCATCGCGGAGACCATCCCCCAGAAGATTGAAGGCCAGCACCGTCAGCGCGATAGCCACGCCAGGAAAGGTGATCACGAATGGGGCTGTCGTGA
>DAHXJB010000237.1:0-2109 GCA_027372455.1 Chloroflexota bacterium
TAGACCATGGCATTGATGACCCCGTCGCGGTCCAGAAACACGGCTCGCCTCTGTTGGCCCGGTGTTGGATGCTTTAGCGACCCCGACTGCGCTCCAATCTCGATCATGACACAGACTCCCACTTCGTAGGCGCCGCCTGCAGAGCCGGATGGGAGACCAGGAGATGCCACACCAAGGCCTGGAAAGACTCGGTGTGGGGCGTGACGGTCGCCGGGTTCACCGTTGGGACAACCACGCAGGCCTCGGCCATTTGGGCGGTGCAGCCGCCGTCACGGCCAACCACGCCGAGGATAGAAGCTCCCACAACGCGAGAGTATTCCAGCGCCCTCACCAGGTTGGGGCTGACGTGGTGTTCCAGGCTACCACCACCAACGGAGAAGACGAAGATCATGTCCTTGGCGTTCAGGCGGCTCCCCCTCAGCCAGTTGGCGAAAACCGACTCCCATCCCTCGTCGTTGGATCTGGCCGTCAACTCAGATACGTTGTCCGTCGGGGCATAGGCTTCGATGCCGGCGATCTTCCGGAAATCGTTCACGGCGTGGGATGCGTTGCCGGCGCCGCCACCTACCCCCAGGAAGAAGAGCCTGCCGCCACGATCTCGCAGCTGCACGAGCAGCTCCACCATTCGATTGATGGCGGCCACATCCAGCTGTTTGAGCACGGCCGATGCTTCCCCAAGGTAATCTGTCGTGTAAGACATGGCATCCCTCCGCGGACTTGTGCGGGCCCGAGCAGCCGATTGGACCGGAAACTCAGAAGTTGACCAGCACCTTGGCGCCCTCAAAGTCGAAGTCGTAGGGCATCTCTCGCAGCCCCGCGGTGCCCAGCGCTTGGCGTAACCGGGCTTTACAGCCATTTGGGCAGTAGAACATGAAGAAGCCACCACCTCCAGCGCCCATGATCTTGCCCCCCAGAGCCCCGTTTTCCCTCGCGATCTCGTACCACCGATCGATGGCGGGATCACTGATCTTGCCGGATCGGCGCTTCTTGTTCTCCCAGTGTTCGGCCAGCAAGAGCCCAAACCGTTCAAGGTTGCCCTCGAGCAACGTATCCTTGATCCGGTGACCCAACTCCTTGGTGTAGTGCAGGCTGTCGACCACGGTGGTTCTTCCACCCTGTGTGCCCTGCTTCTGCTCATCGAGGATGTCTCGGCTGGATCGCACGATGCCGGTGTAGAAGATGAGGACGCTGTTACGGAATTCCTCCACCGTGGTGATGGAGATGTCCAGTGGGGTCACCTTGACCCGACCATCCGGTGCGATGTCCAGGCAGGTGATACCGCCGAAGGCTGCCAGATAGTGGTCATGTTTGCCCGCGGGGTGGCCGGCCAGATCCAACTCGATGTGGCAGGCCTGCTCGGCGAGGACCTGGGTGGGCACCTTCTCGCGCTTCAGCTCGTGGAGGGCCGTCAAGAGGGCAACCAGGTAGGTGCCCGAGGACCCCAGCCCTGTGCCGGCGGGGACATCGGCCATGGAGACGATCTCCAGGCTGCCGTGGAGCCCGAGAGTCTTTAACGCCGGACGCACCAGATCGTGCTCGACCTTGTCCGGGGAATTCACCTGTTCGTAGCGGGAGTACTTGACGCGGATGAAGTCGTCGGCCGCGGGGCGGTTCACGTAGACGTAGGTGTACTTGTTGATCGCGGCACTCAGGACGAAGCCCCCATACCTAGAGTAGTAGGAGGGCAGGTCGGTGCCACCGCCGCCGAGAGAGATACGGAATGGAGCTCGAGCCAGGATCATCTCTTGGCTCCTCCTCTATCCTCATTGGCGCTCTTTGAATTAGCGGATGTGCTGAACAGCTTCTGCACCCGCCTGAGATCTTCCGGGGTATCAATCCACCACAGACCTTCGTCCTCGGACATGCGGTAGCCGTAGAGGGCGGCCCCCCGGGTCAACAACGCCGGGAAGACGTCCCGGCCAAAGTCCGGGTTCCCCGCTCCGGGGATCGCTTCCAGCACCTCCGGTTCCAGTATGTAGATCCCCGCGTTGACCCAGTGGGAGAAGACCTGTTCGGGCCCCGGCTTCTCGACAAAACAGGTTATCCTACCGTCCTCATCCAAGCCCGCGATGCCGCTCGCGGTGACTTCATCGCGATGGAAGAGAGCTA
>DAHXJB010000242.1:0-12940 GCA_027372455.1 Chloroflexota bacterium
TGCCCCGACGGATCATCCCGCGATCGCGAAGGCCCCCGACGGTATTGACTTTTCGGAGTGCGTAGATCTGGCTATTGGATCGAGGCATGGCGGCGTGTCCGGGCAGCTCGAAGCTGCCGGCCTCGTCCTATTATGGTGTGGCATAGATACTTTCCAACTGTATGAGCGACCTTCCCAACCTCTTGATGCCCCATCCAAATCCGCATTGGTGGTCTCTGTGCCCTCTAACGCAACCTTGCCTGAGTATGGCCAGGATGTTACAATCGTTTACCAGCACAATGAAAATCGATCCAATCATACGCGTGACCGAAGATCGACGGTGGATCGCCGGCCCTGGGCCGGCGCTTTTGTCGTCAGCTTCTCAGTCCCGCGGGACACTGAAGAAGAGTTATGACAGCTAATCTGCTCTGCCCGGCCCCTGTGATCCGGGTTTACGATACCCCCTCGGCCTTCCAGACCCTGGAACAGGATTGGAAGGAACTGTTTCAGCAGCATGGCGGCTGGAACCTGTTCTTGAGCTGGCAGTGGTTCTACCATTGGTGGGGCGCATTTGGTGCCGGTAACGATCTCCGGATCCTCGCTTTGAGCAGCGAAGATCGATTGGTGGGGATCGTGCCGATGATGATAGAGGTCGGTGAGTCCGGGCAGCGACAACTCGCCCTGATTGGCAGTGATCGCACCACCGATTACGGCGACGTTCTGGTGGCTCCGAAGTTTCGAGAGGCGACGTGCGAGGCACTGGCGGAGTTTATCGAAGATAGCTTTGGGCTGTGGGATCGAGTGGAGTTCCGTTGTCTACCCGCGTCCTCGCTCCTGCTGGAACGTTTCATAGAGATGGCGCGGCGGCGAGGCATGGAGTGCACCATGGTGGCCAGCAATACCTGTCCCACCGCCCGATTGGCATCTACCTGGGAGGAGTATCTGTCCGGTCTTAGCAAGAGCCATCGACACGAGCTGAGACGGAAGATCCGTCGGTCCCAGGCCGCGGGTACCCCGTGCTTCCAGCATCTGACGGAGCCCGACGCCGTCGCCGCGGGGCTGGACAGCTTCATCCGGCTCCATCGTGCCTCCCGCCCCGAAAAGGCCGCCTTCCTTGACGATGCCACGGCAGCGTTCTTCCGGAGCATAAGCGAAGCCTTTGCCCGCGAGGGCTGGATGCGGTTGAACTTGATGCAGCTCGATGGGAGAGAGGTGGCGGCCTCCATGGCCTTCACTTTGGGAGATCGGGTGCTGCTGTACAACTCCGGAATGGATCCCGAGTGCCGGATCCATTCCGTCGGGATCGCGCTTCATGCGGCGGACATCCAGGAGGCCATCGGCCTTGGCAAGGGGTGGTACGATTTCTTGCGAGGCGACGAGCCCTACAAGTATGAATTTGGTGCCAGAGATAACTACATCTATACCCTGACCCTCCTTCCCGGGTCTCAGGTGTAGAAACGGACGAGGCTGACCGAGGATAGCGATGCTGCAGGTTGCCATGATAAGCGTGCACACCTGTCCCCTGGCCCGACTGGGAAGCCGAGAGACCGGGGGGATGAACGTGTACGTGCGTGAGTTGAGCCGCCACCTGGGGATCAGGGGGGTGGCGGTGGACATCTTCACCCGCCGACAGGAGCCGAACGTCCCGGACATCGTGGAGTTCGGCGAGAACACCAGGGTGATACATCTTGATGCTGGGCCGGCTAGGCCCATGGACAAATATGATGTTCAGCAGCATCTCCCCGAGTTCATCCAGGGGGTCAGGGGCTTTCAGCTTCGTGCCGGCCGACGCTACCACCTGCTGCACAGCCACTACTGGCTGTCCAGTCCGGTGGCCACCGCCCTGGCTGACGAATGGAACCTTCCCCTGGTCGTCACATTCCACACCCTCGGCCGAATGAAGAACCGGGTATCTCGCGATGGCGGCGAACGGGAGAATGCCGCGCGGATCGAGATCGAACGGTTGTCAATGCTCGCGGCGGATCGGGTTGTGGCGGTTAGTCCCACCGATATGGAGCAAATGGTGGACTTTTATGGCGCTCTCCAATCCAAGATCTGCGTGGTCCCCGGCGGCGTGGATACGGCCACTTTCTATCCATTCCCCAGTGATGCCGCCAGGGCTCTACTCAGGCTTGGGTCCGAGAAGCTGGTGCTCTTCGTGGGGCGGATACAGCGGTTGAAGGGGGTCGATCTCCTGCTTCAAGCCTTCGCGAGGTTGAAGGATAACTGGCCAAACCAGGAGATGCCACGGCTAATGGTGGTTGGCGGCCACAATCCGACCGACCCTTCGGATCCAGAGGCCGTGGAGTTGGAGAGGCTGCGGAATCTGGCTCGGAGCCTGGGGGTGCATGATCAGGTTGCCTTCCAGGGGGCGGTGCCCCATTCCACGCTGCCCGTTTACTACTCGGCCGCTGATCTGGTGGTGGTTCCATCCATGTACGAGTCCTTCGGTCTTGTGGCGTTGGAGGCCATGGCCTGTGGCACGCCGGTGGTGGCGTCCAAGGTTGGTGGGCTCCAGTGGACGGTGCAGGACGGAAGGACCGGGTACCTGGTTCGGCGGCGAGATCCAGGCCAGTTCGCCGCCGCTATGCGGGCCGTGCTGCTCGATGATGGCCGCGCGGTTGCCCTTTCGGAAGCGGCGGTGGAGGTGGCTCGAGGATTCTCCTGGGCATCGGCCGCGGAGCGCACGCTGAACACTTACGGCGAGTTGGCCCCGGTTCATGCCAAGTGCCTGGCTTGTGATGAGCATTTGCACTGATATCTCCGTGGTTCATCTGTTTCTCGACTGAGGTGTATGGTGGAAATAGGACAGCAGGGCAGTTCGAAGAGAATACTGGTGGTGGGAGCGCACCCCGACGATACCGAGTTCGCTTGTGGAGGTACCATTCTGCGGTGGACCCGGCAGGGGTGTGATGTTCATTACCTGGTGTGCACCAATGGGGACAAGGGGACCAAGGATCTGCAGATGACCTCGGAACGGCTCGCGGGCATCAGGCAGGAGGAGCAGCGAGAGGCCGCCAGACGGCTGGGCGTGGAGGACGTCCGGTTTCTGGGAGAGGAAGACGGCGAATTCCCCCCCACCCTGGCTAACCGAGAGAGGATCACGCGGGTGATCAGAGAACTGCGCCCCGACGTGTTGATGGTCCACGATCCGTGGCGACGATACCAACTGCATCCGGACCATCGCAACGTGGGCATTTGCGCCCTCGATGGGATGGTGGCGGCTCGGGATCATCTCTACTTCTATCACCTGTACAAGGATGGTCTCATGCCCCATACCGTGCCCGAGATCTTGCTGTATGGCACCGACGATGCCAACGTCTGGGTGGATACGTCCACCACTATCGAGGGCAAGCTGCATGCCCTGCGAGCCCACGACACTCAGGTTGCCCGCATGACCGATCTCAAGGAGCGAATACATGAATGGGCTCGTCGAGTTGGGCAGGCTCACGGTTTGGAGCTAGCGGAGGAGTTTCACCGGATCGAGCAGAGATGAAATCCGGCGTGGGTGGGGTTAGGAGTGGATACTGAAAGCATAGGATCCATTCTGGAAGAGCTGATCCCAAGCTCCCTGGCTGAAAGCTGGGATAACCCCGGCTGGCAGCTTCGGATCCCCAAGCAGATGGTCACCGGCGTTCTCCTGACCTTGGATGTCACCCCCGAGGTGGTAACGGAGGCAAAGAAGCTAGGCTGCAACCTGTTGTTCTCCCACCACCCCATGCTGTTCAAGCCTCTGAAGACGCTGGATCTGGCCGGCACTACCGGTTCGCTGGTCGGTCAGCTGATTCGACTGGGGATATCAGCCTGGTCCGCCCACACCAACCTGGACGTCGTCCCCTGGGGCACCAGCGCAGCCCTGGCGGACGCGTTGGGCCTATCCGACGTTAGTGCGACCCCGTTTGGTTTCGGCGCCGTGGGGTCTTTGCCTTCTCCCATGTCCACCGTAGGGATCGCCCGGGATGCCGCAGCGAAGCTGTCCAGTGCCCTATGCCAGGTGGCCGGGGATCCAAGTCGCAGACACCAGCGGGTGGCCGTTATGGGGGGCAGCGGCGGCTCTTTCTTGCCTGAAGTGATGAAGAGCGAGGCTACCCTTTTCATAACTGCCGATGTGCGGTACCATGAAGCCCAGGAGGCTGTTGCCCGAGGCCTCGATCTGGTGATCCTGGATCACTTCGCAACAGAGCGACCGGTGCTGGAGACCGTCCAGAGGCGACTGTCAGAGCGGCTGCCGGACGTTCCGGTGCTGATCTCGACCGTCCCATCCACCCCCTATGTGAGGGTTACGCTGTGAAGAAGATTGAGCTGTTGCGCGAGCTGCAGGGTTTGGACAGCGCCCTGGACCGAGTCCGGGAGGGCCTGGAGAAGGATCTGGCCCGGTGCGGCGATGAGAGCGAGCTAGTCCCCCTGCGGGATACCCTCGCGTCCGCTCGCCAGCAGCTTCATGCGCTGCAGGTGAAGGGCAAAGAGCTGGACCATGAGCTGGAGCAAGAGAACTCCAAGCGCAAGGTCGAGGAGAAGAAGCTGTACGACGGCAGTGTGAAGAACCCAAAGGAGCTGGGCAGCCTTGCCCACGGCGTGGAACTGCAGAAGGCCCGAATCAGCGACCTGGAGACCCAGGCGCTGCTGAACATGGATGCCGTGGAGGCGGCTCTGGCGGCTGTGGAAAGCGACCAACGTTCGCTGGTTGAGGCCGAGCAGATGTGGAAGGTCGAGCAGACCGCTCTAGAGGCGGAATGCGCCGCCATGAAATCCGAGGCGGAACGGCTTGCCGTCGCTCGCGATCGAGTGGTTGCCCAGATGGACCCGTCTACGCTGCGCAACTACGAGTCGATACGACGAACTCGTGGTGGGCTGGCGGTGGTGCCCATCGAGCAGCGTGCTTGCGGGGGCTGTCGCATAAGTCTCTCATCTGCGGAGGTGCAGCGAGCCCGAACCAGCCCCGAGCCGATCAATTGCCAGAGCTGTGGCCGCATCCTCTACCTGCCGTAATCGGTTTGGTGAGGGGCCTCGGCACCGCCCTTGCGGTTTTCCCCGGCTTCCCGCGATCCTATCTTTGTTCCCCTACTCTCCTCACGCCAAACTCTCGGCACGGTATCTGCCCCCGTTGACCTGGGTGAACCGACCTCTCGTTCCTTCGGAAAGAGGATTTCTTTCGGATTCATCTAGAAAGTGGCTTGGGAATCCCTTGAAATGGTGGGGGCTGGTAGCTACAATGTGGCCTGCTGTGGAAAAAAGTGGGGACAAGTGGTAGAAAGTGGGGATAACCCTCGGTCCCACGGTCCCGGTCTCCGGAGCGAACATTGTTCCTCGGCGTATTCCAGCACACCGTCGACGAAAAGGGGCGGCTTGCGATTCCCGTCAAGTTCCGCCCTTCGGTGGCTGATGGTCTGGTGATGACCTTCGGTTTGGACAGGTGCTTGTACGTCTGGACCATGGACGAGTGGTCGCAACTGGCCGAGAAGCTGGCGAAGTTGCCCATGATGAACGCTGATGCACGGAAGGTGGCAAGACACTTCTTCGCGGGTGCCACCGAGACCAGCTTGGACAAGCTCGGCCGGGTGGTAATCCCTCAGATCCTGCGGGACTACGCGGGGCTGAGGGGTGAAGTGGTGGTGGCGGGGATGCCCAATCGCCTCGAGATCTGGAGCCAGGAAAGTTGGGATGAAGAGCGCTCCAGGGTGGCCGAGAACAGTTCCACCTTTGCGGAACATCTCGCGGCCGCCGGCATCAGCGTCTAGGTGATGCCACTCAATTGTGCGGAACCCGCATGACCGGCGAATTTCCCCACGTTCCAGTTCTATACAGAGAGGCCATCGAAGCCCTGAAGCCCAAGGACGGGGCTTCGTACGTGGACTGCACCGTGGGTGCCGGTGGCCACGCTGAGGGCCTGCTCGAAGCGGCGGGTCCCAACGCGCGGCTGCTTGGCTTGGACGCGGATCCGGATGCCCTGGCGATAGCACATCAAAGACTTGCCCGTTTCGGCGATCGAGTGAGGCTGCTCAACGTCAGCTTTCGCTCCCTGGCCGATACTGCTCGGTCTGCTGGTTTCCTGCCGGTCGACGGCGTTCTCTTCGATCTCGGGCTGTCTTCCATGCAGCTGGATAGATTCCCCAGGGGCTTCTCCTTCCAGAGGGAAGAGCCGCTCGACATGCGGTTTGACCCGAGGCAGGCACGCACCGCGGCAGACATAGTCAATACCGCGAGCGAGTTGGAATTGAGAAGGATGCTTTACGACTTCGGTGAAGAGAGCCACGCCGCTGCCATCGCTCGGGCCATCGTGCGCCAGCGCTCCATCAAGCGGATCGACACCACCAAGGATCTGGCGGAGATCGTGGTAAGGGTGATGGGTCCACGCCGAGGCGGCAAGCATTCAGCTACAAAGACATTCCAGGCCCTGAGGATCGCCGTGAACGAAGAGTTGCAAAGCTTGCGCGAGGCTCTGCCGCAAGCGCTGGAGATCCTGACTAAAGGGGGGCGGCTGGCGGTGATCTCATTCCATTCCCTGGAGGACAGGATTGTGAAGGAGTTCATGAGGGAGGAATCCTCTCGGTGCATTTGCCCGCCCGGGCTGCCGGTTTGTGTGTGTGGTAAACAGGCAACCTTGCGGCTGATTTCTAGGAAACCCATGGTGGCTTCAGCCGAGGAGTTGGAGCGTAATCCCAGGTCACGCAGCGCGAAACTGCGGGTGGCCGAAAAGATAGTGTAATGGAGTGGGAGGCAGAAACTTGGCACTGGCAGAAGTATCTCCTCAACCTATAGCTCTGCCAAGGCGAGCAAGGATGGAGCCCCAGAGTGGGTTGCTCCCCAAGCTCATGGCCTGGCTCCCGCTGGTCAGTGTCCTGATCGGCATCGCCAGTCTCTTCTATCTGACTCAAACCAGCGAGTTGACGACGACCGGCTACAGCATTCAGGACTTGACGTCCCAGGAGAACGACTGGAAACTGCGCAACCAGCAGCTATCCCTGGAAGTGGACAAAGCCAGGTCGCTGGCAACAGTGGAGGCCGAAGCTACCAAGCGGCTGGGGATGATCCCGCCCAAGAATGTGGTGTATCTCCAGGTTACTCCTCAGGATCTATCTCGGCGAGCGACGCCGGCCAGCCGTGGTGAGGCATCGAGCGTCCCGTCCCTGGAGAAGGCCTCCTCGGCTCCTGTCAAGAGCCTTCTGGACAAACTTCGAGATTCCCTTTCCAGCGTCCTGGTGCCACGCTCCTTACGAAAGCCATAGAACCCTTCGGCTCTGCTCCAGGATCACAGTCAGTTGCCCTATCCCGTATTGAAACCACAACCGGCCGGCAGCCGGCGGGGTGTACTCTCGTCTTGGCGAACGGTTATGAGGAGCAGTAGGTAGGTATGGTTGGCGAAGTACGAGACCAGCGGTGGCGTCTCATCACCCTTTGCGTGCTTTTTGGGGGGTTTGCTGCGCTGCTGCTCTATCGCACCTACTCCTATCAGGTGGTGCAGTATCAACGCTTCCACGACCTGGCTAATCAGGAGCACCAGTTTAAGAAAGAGATCATGCCGCGCCGGGGCGACATTCTGGATTGCAACGGCAACCCTCTTGCTGTCACCGTGATGTACCAGAGCCTCTATGCCTATCCCTCGTCCATTAAGGATCCTTCTGCTCTGGCATCCACCCTGTCAAGACTTATAGGGGATCCGTCCCAGGATATCCTGGCCAAGCTGCAGACTAACACCAAAGGAGCCGTCCTGATCAAGAGCAAACTTCCGGCAGACGTTAGCACAAAAATTGCCAACCTCAGCCTGCCAGGGGTCTTCCTTCAGCGACAGCCGTTCAGAGCCTACCCTGAGGGGAGCATAGCGGCTCAGCTGCTGGGTTTCGTGGGCGAGGATTTCAAAGGGTTGGCAGGCCTAGAGTTGAGCTTGAACAAGGAACTGGCTGGCCAGCCGGGGCTTCTGGCTGCCGAGCGGGATACCTCCGGTGAGGAGATAGCCATCGGGCGGACCGAGTTGATCCCAGCGCATAATGGTTCGGATGCCATCCTCACCATCGATCGCTACATCCAACGGATGGTGGAGCAGGAGTTGGCGAAAGGGGTCAAAGAGTACAAGGCGCGGGGAGGGTTCGTTATCGTGATGGACCCGAAGACTGGCGGCATCCTTGCCATGGCCAACCAGCCTACCTACGATCTGACTAGCGAAAACGTCTACAACCCGAGCCATGCGCAGCTGTACAAGCCCACGGCCGTTACCGATGTCTACGAGCCGGGCTCGGTGATGAAGCTGGTCACGATGTCAGCGGGTATCGAGGAGAAAGTCATCACCCCCGATACTGCCTTCATAGATCACGGCACTGTCATGATCGATGGGGTGATGATCCACAACTGGAACTTCCAGGGTCCCGGCAGGGAGACGATGACCCAGGTCTTGATCAACTCGGCCAACGTCGGTGCCGCGTATGTATCTGGGCTGCTGGGTCCGGATCGTTTCTATAAGTACGTGGAAGCCTTCGGTTTCGGCAAACCAACCGGAATCGATCTGCCAGGCGAGGCCTCGGGCTACTTCAGAACTCCCAAAGATCCGGCTTGGACCAGGATAGATCTTGCCACCAACGCGTTCGGTCAGGGCATCGCCGTCACGGCAATCCAGATGATCACCGCTGTCGCGGCCATCGCCAACGGTGGCGTGCTGATGAAACCAATGGTCGTCAAGGCGTTTCGAGATGGATCCTCCGTTCAAGACGTTCCCCCAGTCCAGGTGAGGAGGGTGATATCGCCTGAGACGGCGAAGGCCGTGACGGGAATGATGGTGCACGTGACGGACGACAACTCTCTGAGACTTGGGGTGGTGCCTGGCTACAAGATCGCCAGTAAGACCGGCACTGCAGACCTTCCCACCCCCGAAGGGTATACCTCTGGGCTCACCTATGCCTCTCAGGTGGGCTTCGCTCCGGCCGATGATCCTAAGTTCGTCATGTTGGTCAGGTTGGACTCGCCAAAAGCGATCTATGGCGGAACCACGGCGACGCCACTGTGGAAGCATATCGCGGAGAAACTGTTTAACTACATGCAGATACCCCCGACGGAGCCGATCGACAAGAAGACTCCGGCGGCCCATTAGATAAAGACAGAACAGAAACCATGTTGACAATCCAGGAAATTGCATCTGCGGTTGGTGGGTTGGTTGTCGGGGAGCCGGTGGACGATCGTCCCCTTTCCACGGTGGTGGTGGACTCACGCCAGGTGAACCCCGGCGCGCTATTTGTGGCACTCAGGGGCCAGAAGCACGATGGGCATGACTTCGTTCTGGATGCGTTCGTCAAAGGCGCCAGGGCTGCCCTCGTTGAAAGGCTCCCGACCGAGGTGTCTGGCGCGGCATCAGTCTATCACCTTCCACTCATTCAGGTCAGCGACACCCTTTTGGCGTTGCAAACCTTGGCCCGCTACTGGCGGCAGCGGTTGGGTCTACCAGTGGTAGGCTTAACTGGAAGTGTGGGCAAGACCACGACCAAAGAGGTTGTGTCGGCCCTGTTAGGGTTCCGGTTCCGGGTGCTGAAGAACGAGGGAAACCTGAATACCGAGGTGGGGCTTCCCCTGACTTTGTTGAAGGCCACCCCAAGTCACCAGGTGATCGTCGTGGAGATGGGCATGCATGCTCTGGGGGAGATCAGAGCTCTCTCTCGTATTGCCCTACCGGACGTCGGAGTGGTAACCAATGTGGGGCCAACCCATCTCGAGCGGCTGGGTACTGTTGAACGGATCGCCGAGGCAAAAGGCGAGCTGGTAGAGGAGTTGCCGGAGCGCGGGCTGGCAGTGCTGAACTACGACGACGAGCGGGTCAGGGCGATGGCTTCCCGTGCTTCGGCCAAAGTGTGCTATTTCGGGCTGGACCCTCGTGCCGGCTTCTGGGCCGACTCGGTCCAGAGTCGAGGGCTTCAGGGCATCGAGTTCGATCTTCGCCACGGTGGCAGGTGGGTCCACGTGAGGATGCCCCTCATCGGTTTGCACAGCGTCCATGCCGCCCTCGCGGCCGCGGCGGTGGGCAATCACCTTGGCATGTCTCTAGAGGAGATCGCTGAGGGGCTGCACCGGGTGTCGCCGTCCCTAAGGCTGATAGTTGAAGCAGGGCTGAACGGTTCGACCATTATAGATGACAGCTACAACGCCAGTCCCGCGTCAACACTGGCTGCATTGAACTTGCTGGCAGAGTTGGAGGGACGGAAGGTAGCGGTGTTGGGCGACATGCTGGAATTGGGCTCGTTTGCGGAAGAGGGACACCAAATTGTGGGCCGGCGAGCCGCGGATGTGGCCGACATCCTGATCGCGGTGGGCCCGCTGGGGACGGTAATCGGGCAAGAAGCTCTGGCGATCGGCAAGAGTGCGGAGTCGGTCTTCCTGGCTGACAGCAACGAGGAAGCCATCCGACAGCTTAAGGCTATCCTCCGTCCTGGAGACTGCGTTCTGGTGAAGGGGTCTCGGGGTATGCGGATGGAGGAGATTGTAGAGGCGCTTCGATGTCCTACTCCCTGACCGTTGGGACACTCACCTTCCTGATAGCGGTCATCTGGGGCGGTCCTCTGATCCAGTACCTCAAACGGCACCGGATCGGCAAGCAGATTCGGGTAGAGGGGCCTAGTTCTCACATCGTCAAGACCGGAACACCCACCATGGGCGGGATCCTGATCGTCGGATCGGTGTTGGCGGTCACCGTGGTAGCGAATCTGGTGAACCGCTACTCTATTCTGTTGCCGATAGCCGTTGTAGCTAGCTGCGCGACCGTGGGCGGAGTGGACGACATGATGAATCTCGTCGGTGGAACCCGGACGGGGCTCTCGGTTCGGACCAAGTTCGTTCTGCTGGGCGCTATCGGGCTGGTGGCCGGTTTGGTGCTCTATCGGTTCCTGGGCATGGACACCCTCTACTTTCCGCATGTGGGGGAATTCAAAGTGGGTATGTGGTTTGCCCTGGTGGCCGCGATAGCTGTGGCAGGCACTGCCCACGCGGTGAACCTCACGGATGGCCTGGATGGCCTGGCCGGAGGCACTGTAGCCATCGCCTTCGCCTGCTATGGCATCATCGCCTATTTGCAGCATCAAGCATATCTGGTGACCTTTTCGTTCACCGTGGTGGGGGCGACCCTGGCGTTTCTATGGTACAACGCCCACCCTGCTCAGGTGTTCATGGGGGACGTAGGCTCGTTGACCTTGGGGGCGACCCTGGCGGTGGTGGCGCTGATGACCGGTCACGTGCTGCTTCTCCCGATCATCGGAGGGATCTTCGTGGTCGAAGCGCTCTCCGTCATGGCTCAGGTGGGCTACTTCAAGCTGACCGGCGGGAAGAGGCTGTTCAAGATGACCCCGATCCACCACCACTTCGAGCTGCTCGGGTGGTCGGAGACTCAGATAACCCAGCGGTTCTGGCTGATAGCGATGTTGTTGGGCATGGTGGGCATCGCGCTGGCGTTGATCTAGGGAATGGCTATGAAGACTCCAACTGAGACGGCCCGGGAGAGGTTTGCCGGAAAGAGAGTAGTGGTGGTGGGGCTCGCTCGCGAGGGCGTGTCCCTTGTCCGCTTCCTCGCGGGTGTCGGCGCCGCGGTTACCGCCAACGACCATGCCACCGCGGACAGTCTGGCCCCCGCTCTGGCTTTGCTTGACGAAGTTCCAGTGCGCTTCGTCCTGGGTGAGCACCCTGCCGAGCTGTTCACGAACTCGGATTTCGTTTTCGTCAGCCCTGGGGTTCCCCTGCAGATGTCTCCGCTGGTCGAGGCAGAAAAGCTCGGCGTTCCCATCTCCAGCGAGACACAGCTATTCTTCGAGTTATGCCCGGGAAGCATGGTGGGAATTACCGGCAGCAGCGGGAAGACTACCACCACGACCTTGGTGGGGGAGATGTTGCGAACCGCCGGGTTCCCGACGCACGTCGGCGGCAATATAGGGGTTCCGCTGTTGGAGCGATTGGACCAGATTGGCCCGGAGGAGTGGGTGGTGCTGGAGATGAGTAGCTTCCAGCTGGAGCGGCTGCCCTACAGTCCCCGAATCGCCACGATTCTTAACATAACGCCGAATCACCTGGACCGCCACAGCGACATGGAGAGCTACGTGACTGCCAAGGCGAACATCCTCCGCCATCAGCGTCCGGGTGATCGCGCGGTGCTCAATGCCGACGACGTCGTGACTGCCGGCCTGTCAACGGTGGAGCCTCCCATCTGGTTTAGCTTGGAGCACCCGGTGGACGGAAGCTACCTGGAAGGAGATCGGATAGTGCTGGGTGGTGGGGTTACCGCGACGACGGTGTGCCGAGTGACGGATGTCCGGTTGCGGGGCCGGCACAACCTGTCGAACGTTGTGGCGGCGGTGGCTGTGGCCTCGGCGGCGGGCGTGCCAACAGGGGCGATGGCGGCGGTCATTTCGCGGTTTCGGGGTGTGCCTCACCGGCTGGAGATAGTGTCGGAGATCAACGGGGTCACCTACTGCAACGACTCCATCGCCACGGCGCCCGAGCGATCGATGGCTAGTATTCGCTCCTTTGATGAACCGGTGATCCTGATAGCTGGTGGTCGGGACAAGCACCTGCCGATGGACGAGTGGGCCGAGTTGATCCGTCGTCGGGTAAGGGCGCTGGTATTGTTGGGAGAGAGCAGCGACTTGATCGAGCGGGCGGTGCTGGCTGCACCTGGCCCTGCTGCTCCCCCCATCTACAGAGCTGGATCTATGGAAGAGGCAGTGGGGCTAGCCAGTCGAGTTGCGCTGCCTGGCGACGTGGTACTTCTCGCTCCTGGTGGAACCAGTTTCGACATGTTCAAGGATTTCGAGGAGCGCGGGGAGCGCTTCGTGGGACTCGTTCGAGAGTTGGAAGACCAACGACATTGATGCCCGAGGGGAAGAGCAGCAGATGAGTGCCAGGGCCAATCCCAAGCCGACACCAGATATCGCCCTGCTGGTGGTTACCGTCATTCTTCTGGTGATTGGTGTCGAGATGGTGTATAGCGCCAGCTTCGTGG
>DAHXJB010000251.1:0-1562 GCA_027372455.1 Chloroflexota bacterium
AAGCGGAGCCCGAGCTGGCGTTGCGGGCAGCGTAGATGCGAAGGACTAGCTGGATGCTGCTGTTCAAGCTGGTAGCGGTGGCCGCCTCCATCGCCATACTGCTCGTCATAGTTGACTGGCGGGAGGTGATAGCCATCCTGCCGTCGCTGCGGATTGGGTACCTTCCGCTGGTGCTCGTCATTATCACGGCGGACCGTTTTCTTATGGCGGCCAAGTGGGCCATGCTGGTGAGGGGAGTCGGCGTGCGAGTGCCGTTTGCGGATGCCCTCCGGGCGTACTACGTCGGCGGCATCATGGGTTCGATTCTTCCTGCCACCGTGGGGCTCGACCTAACGCGGGTGTGGCAGCTGTCCAGCCGGGGCCACAACCTTGCGGTCGTCTCCGCGTCCGTACTGGTCGAGAGGGCCGTGGGTTTCGTTGCCCTCTCCTTCGTGTCTTTGGTGGCCGTGGTGTGGCTGGCCGGGTCCCTAGGGCTGGACCTGCTCGCCGTTGAGCTGATCAACCTGTCGGCAATCGGCGTGCTGGTGCTCTTCGTGGCCGTCTCGCTGTCGAGCCTCCCGAAGAAGCTGCTCGCCACTAGGCCGGACTTCTTGTCCCGGCACAGGGTGGGAAGGGCTGCGGGCAAGCTCTACAGGGCATACCTGATGTTCCGAGACGCCAAGGTGAGCCTTGTCGTCTTCTTCTTGCTCACCCTCGTTGAATGCCTGGTTCCGGTGGTGGTGGCCTACCTCGTCGGCGTCGCCCTGGGCATCGTGCTTCCTATCCAGTACTTCGCGGTCATCATGCCCATCTACATGTTCCTGGCGAGGATACCTGTGCCGGTAAACGTGCTGGGTGTCCAGGAGGGCATGCAGGTAGTCCTCTTCTCCCTGGTAGGGGTCTCGCCAGCCCAGGCTCTATCCATGGGAATAGTCCGGCGCGCCGTGAACGTGATCGCCGTGACGCCCGGGTTGCTGCTCTTCCTCATGGACCAAGCCCGGAAGAGGCCGGCGGGCGAGACAATGCCCGAGAGCCCCGTCCGGCAGGCGACCGAAAGGAGCCACCAGAATGCGCGCAGTTGAGGTCTTACGTCACGCCAGGATGGAACCCCCAATCATCACTATCGGGAGAACCGGCTTCCGGCGACTCACGATCATCCAGCGCTTCTTTGTGCCACGGGTGCTGGTGTCCCTGTACTTCTACCTGCGCCACAGGTGCCTGATAAGCCTGGATGCCAGGGTCCAGCTTTCTAGCCAGATCCACCTGGGAAGGGGGACCGTGGTGAAGCCGTTCACGGTCATGAAGGTGGGCCGGGGCACCATCTCGTTCGGAAGAAACTGCGCGATGGGTCCGTTCGACGACTTCTCAGCGGGAGATGGGTTCATCATCGCTGGGGACCACGTTCGCATCGGCCCTCACGTGAGCGTCATTGGAACCACCAGGAACTTCAAGGACCGAGACCGCCTCGTGGTGGACCAGGGCTATACGTCCAAAGGCGTTCGCATCGGAAATGACGTACTCATCGGCGCGGGCGCGATCACCCTGGACGGTGCCAAGATAGGAGACGGTGCGGTCATCGGGGC
>DAHXJB010000267.1:0-3167 GCA_027372455.1 Chloroflexota bacterium
CTTGGCCGCGGCCTCCACCTCGTATCTCCATGCCCTGCTACCTGCTCCCGATGCTCAACCGAAAGCAGTCGGAACTGCTGGAGCTATCGGGCCGAGAAGCTCAAGATCCCGCGCTTCATGAAGCCGCTAGAGGACAAGAGAGGGGTCTCAACGTTGGCGGCGGCGTACCAGAGACCTACCGGCCGGGGCAGTCGAGAGAGGAGCCAGACAGTCGTTGTCTCCGTGGTGTCCTCGCTGTTCCCGAGGATGCGTGCCCTCAAAGTCTGCGATGGGTCTGGCGACGCAGGACCAGGAGTCGCGATATGGAACCGCCACATGCCCATCCCTTCGGCCGAGTTTGGTGACCAGTTGGAGATCTCCAACGCCCTCGTTAGAGAGAACCACGGGGATGTCTGGCCCAAGGTTCAACGGGTACTGGAGATTGACACACGGAGCCAGGTCAGACTGCTGAGACGGCCTCTGAGAATGCGAGCGGTCCAGATCGCGCATGGGGAAGAGAAGCGGCACGCTCTTGAGACCTTTCTGGAGCGGCTGTTCGGTTTTCAAGGGTTCCTGGACAACGAGCAAGGCGTCTCCGGACAGCTCAACATCATTGGGCGCGTGCTTCGCGGGGAGGACACGGTTGGCGTGATAGCGACCAGTGGAGGCAAGTCGCTCTGCTTCCAGTTTCCCGCCATGTTGCTTCCAGGCACCTGCATCGTCGTCGCGCCCCTTCTGTCCCTGGCCCAAGATCAAGTCCATATCCTCCAGGACCGGTTCAACTTCGACCATGTCGCGAAGTTGAACAGTGAACTAAAGAGGGACGAGCGAGAGGACGTGCTGAACAAGCTGGTCGCAGGTCGGCTCAAGATCCTCTATACGACGCCGGAGCAGTTCCGCAACGAGCGGTTCATCCGGAAGCTCAAGGCCCTTGCCTGCACCCACGGGACAAACCTCTTCGCTATCGATGAGGTGCACTGCCTCTCGCAGTGGGGTCATGACTTCCGTCCCGCCTACATGTTGCTCAAGGACCGCTTCCGCGAGATCGATGCCGCGGTCGGTCCTGACCACCACACGCCTATCCTCGGGCTCACTGCCACCGCTTCAGACTATGTGATCAACGACGTCTGCAACGAGCTTGAGATCGGGAAGGAACAGGTCTATCGCTACTCGTTCGACCGTCCCGAACTCAGCTATCAGGTGATCAACTTCCCCGACGCGGAGCACCGAAAGCAGAAGCTGCTCAAGCTCCTGACGGGGGGCCTCCAGGCAGTTCTAGGCAAGTCCTGGAAACCCGGCATTGTCTTCGTCCCCTACACGGGGGAGAACCTCAAAGAGTGGCAGAAGGCTTCGTGGCTTCTCTCAGCAAAGGGCTTGGCGAAGGAACTCAACGAAGGGCTCCACATATTGGGCATCAAGGTCAACGCATACCACGGTGACCTCAGTACCGAGGAACGCCGAGAGATCCAGGGCGATTTCATAGAAGGCAAGTACGACCTCCTCGTTGCCACGAAAGGGTTCGGCATGGGTATAGACAAGCCGGACGTTCGCTTCGTGGTCCACTACGGAATGGCCCAGTCCTTTCCTCCTTGGCTCCCGCCTGGGTTGATGGTTCGTGGGGTGTGCTCTACCTGAGCTGGGACGACTTGCTGTCGGACCTTGGATGGGTTGCGCGAGAGGATCTTGAACTTAGTCACGGACTGAGAAGCCAGGCCATATCTGACCTGTTGAACCGATGGGACGAGATTGTGGAGTACGTAGCGCGAGGCATTCCTGAAGATGCGCTCGACGGCTTCTCCCGAAGATTGCTCGCCGTCCTAGCAACTCCTATTGTCTCTGAGGCCGCCTCCAAGCTCGAGTCGTTGAGCGCGAGTGGACCGGAGGAGTTGCCCGACCTCGTCCGAGACATCCTGATGCGAGACATACAACACCGGCTCCGCCGAATTGTGGATATTCCTGAATGGCGGATGCCAGGCAAGACTGCCGTCCTTGGGAAGATCAGACTGCTTCTCAACACTCGCACCCCAAACCCTGACGACTGCCTGTTGCAGGTTGCAGCTATTCTCCACTTGCCCGAGTACCTATGAGCGCGAGGTTTTCGACCAACACGAGCGCGACGCAGCAAGAATCCTGCGCTTGGTGTTTGGGTTTCCTCCTGGCCCCTGACGGGTGCCAAGCCACGGAACCGGCAATACCCGTGGACGGCAGGTGCCCACTCGCCGGCCACGCTCCCTACCGGGAGGGTGGTTCATCCACCAGTTGAAAGACGTGGTACAATACCGGCGGTAAGTGACCACTCCGGAGGTGATCCCTTGGCAACATACGCCGTGCCTGTCAAGATCGCCAGGCAGGAGGACGGGCTCTGGCGGGTTGAGTGTCCCGTCTTTCAAGGCTGTTTCGTGGACGATCCAGATCTGTCTCAGGCGCTGGCGGACATCCAGGATGCTATCAGGATGTACATCGGCCTGTACCGCCAGCGAGGCAAGGATCTCCCGGCCGAGGTCGACCCGGACGCCTCTGTTCTGACCCTCATTCCAGTCGCTGCCTGATGACCTACGCCGAGTTGTGCGGCGGCTGCTGCGCCGGCTCGGCTGTCATCTTGCGCGGCAGGGTCACCGGCATGAGATCTGGGAGAACCCTGCCAGCGGCCGGATGGCTGCAGTGCCGCGACATTCCGGGCAGGAGATCCCGCCGGGCACTCCGCGCAAGATCCTCTCAGAACTGGACATCGAGCCCTCGGATCTCACCAACTAACCTACCACAGTAGCCAGCGACCTCAACGGGCTCTGCCTGATTGCCGCAAGCAGGGTGGTGAGCTGGGTGTTCGCTGGGGGTAGGGGGTTCACTTCATCTGCCGGCTCTTGGTGCGGACCCGCTCGTAGAGCTCTTCCATGACCGCGATGAAGGACTGATCCTTCGGCCAGAATGGGGGATAGCCACCCTGCTTCTTGATCAGGAGGGCCGGGACGCCGGGAGTCGGGGCCGCTTCGATCGGCGGCGGGAGGTGCCTGGCTCCGGTCCAGAACTCCTTGTAGCTCACCGTCGCCGGCACGGGCTCGGCAACCGGTCGGGTGTAGTACGACTGCGCGGGCCGCGGTTCAACCTCGGGCAGATCGAACTCGGAGGCGAGCAGTTGCCCCAGGGGGGACTTCTCCAGCTCCACCCGGAGCTGGTCCCGGGCGAGTCCG
>DAHXJB010000270.1:0-4602 GCA_027372455.1 Chloroflexota bacterium
CCTCCCCAACCCCCTCGACCTTATGACGCATTTCCCACCGTGAGCCACAAACACAGGTTTTCATTGCATCCCCTGAACGTGCATCCCCTGAACGTATTGACAGTGCGAAACCCCCGTGTTAACCTCTTAGCACTCTAACCATGAGAGTGCTAATGCGCGATTGGCTCTTGGCCGGGCATCGCCAAGTAGTCAGCCGGGTTAGGGGGAACACTGGATTGGATCTGACAACGCGGCAGCAGGCGATCCTCAAGCGAGTCGTGGAGGATTACATTCTCACGGCCATTCCCGTTCCTTCGGAAAAGATCGTGGGGCGGGCCGGGCTGAAGGTCAGCTCGGCGACCATCCGCAACGAGATGATGGAGCTGGAAGAGCTGGGTCTGTTGACCCACCCTCACACCTCGGCGGGCCGCGTCCCTTCCGATATAGGGTATAGATACTACATCGAGCACTTGATGACGGAGGGTGGGCTCAGCTCTGTAGAAGAGCAAACCGTCTGGCATCAATTCCATCAGGTAGAAGCCGAGGTCGACGAGTGGGGTCCGTTGGCGGCGGCCGTGATGGCTCAGATGGCGCGGACGGCTGCACTGGTCACCAAGCTGCACACGCCGGAAGATCGGGTCAAGCGGATTGAGCTGGTGTCCGTCCAGGACGACCTGGCGCTGGTGGTGCTGATATTGCGCTCGGGCGGTCTGCAGCAGCGAATGCTCCGGCTGGAGGTTCCGGCCAGCCGGGAGAAGCTGATCAAGTTGGCCAACAAGCTCACCGATCTCCTGGAAGGCAAGAACTCCTCTGAGGTGCTTCAGAGGGCGGTGGTCCTCCAGGGTTTCGAGCGGGAGTTGACCAGCCTGGTCGCTCGATTGATTCAGCAGAGCGAGCGAAGCTGGAGCGATGCCATCTACTATGAGGGCATCGGATACGTTTCTAGCGAGCCCGAGTTTGGTAGGGCTGAGCGGTTGATGGCCCTGATGGAGGCGCTTCAGCGGGGAATTGTGCTGGCGCCTCTCCTGGGAGACATTTTGGACAGCGGTGGACTGAGGGTGATCATCGGCCGAGAGAACGAGGCCGAGGAGATGCAGGGTTGCAGCCTGGTGCTGACCCGCTACGGTCTCTCGAGGCAGGCTGCCGGGGTTGTGGGCATTGTTGGCCCCACCCGAATGAAATACTGGCGGGCTGTGTCCCTGGTGCGCTTCATGGCCAACCTACTGGATCAGCTCGTCGAGCAATCGCTACGGTAACGGAGGAAGCATGGCTAACCAGCAAGGAGCCGCTGAGACCCCGGATGCAGGTGGACAACGGCCAGAGGCTGCCACAGACGAGGAGAAAGTCGCTACAGCCGGGAGCGAGGATCTCGACGCTCTTCGAACCCAACTGGAAGAGGAGAAGACTCGAGCCGAGAAGTGTCTGTCCAACTGGCAGAGAGCCGAAGCGGACCTGTCCAACTTCAAGAGGCGGGCCGAGCAGGAGCGGGGCGATCTGATAAAGTTTGCCAACTCCTCGCTGATCGGCAAGTTGCTGCCGGTTCTGGACGACTTCGATCGGGCGATGGGCGCGGTGCCTGAGGAGGTGCGCACCCAGGGCTGGATCGAGGGGATCAAGCTCATTGATCGCAAGCTCCGATCTTTCCTGGAGCAGGAGGGAGTTACCCCAATCGAGGCCCTCGGCAAGGAGTTCGATCCCCATGTACACGAGGCGGTGATGAGGGAAGACGGCGAGGGCGACGTCGACGTCGTGGTTGAGGAGTTTCAGAAGGGTTACAAGCTGCACGACCGGGTAATCAGGCCAACAATGGTGAGGGTTGGCAGACGAAGCAGCAAATCTGAGTAATCTGGAAAGGGAGTGATAGGCATGCCGAGGGTCATCGGGATTGATTTGGGTACAACAAACTCGGTAGTGGCTGTCATGGAAGGCGGCGAGCCCGTCGTCATACCCAACTCCGAGGGCGGGCGGCTTACCCCTTCGGTGGTAGCCATTTCCAAGAGCGGGGAGCGGCTGGTGGGCCAGGTGGCCAAGCGCCAGTCGATCACCAATCCTGACAACACGATTTTTTCCATCAAGCGGTTCATGGGACGAAAGTTCCGCGATTCCCACGTGGAACGGGATCGGAAGCTGGTGCCCTATAAGTTGAGCGAGGCACCCAACGGCGACGTTCAGGTCTCCATGGGCGACCGGACCTACTCGCCACCAGAGATTTCGGCCATGATCCTGCAGAAACTGAAGGCGGATGCGGAGGCATATCTGGGCGAGAAGGTCACCGAGGCTGTGATCACCGTCCCTGCCTACTTCAACGATAGCCAGCGACAGGCCACGAAGGATGCGGGCACGATCGCCGGGCTCAACGTTCTCAGGATAATCAACGAGCCCACGGCCGCTTCCCTGGCCTACGGTCTCGATAAGAAGAAGGAAGAGACCATCGCTGTGTACGACCTGGGCGGTGGCACCTTCGATATCTCCATTCTCCAGCTGGGCGAGGGCGTCTTCGAGGTGAAATCCACCAATGGCGACACCCACCTGGGTGGGGATGACTTCGACCAGAGGGTCATCGACTGGCTGGCGGACGAGTTCAAGAGGGAGAACGGCATCGATCTACGCCAGGACAGGATGGCGCTGCAGCGACTCAAGGAGGCGGCGGAGAAGGCGAAGGTGGAGCTCTCCTCCACCATGTCCACCGAGGTGAATCTGCCCTTCATTACCGCGGATGCCAGCGGCCCCAAGCACCTGACCATGACGCTGACCAGGGCCAAGCTGGAGCAGTTGACGGCCGATCTGAAAGAGCGAAGCATTGGTCCGGTCAAGCAGGCGCTCTCGGATGCAGGACTCTCTTCCCCGCAGGTGGACGAAGTGATCCTGGTCGGCGGGCAGACCCGAATGCCGGCGGTCCAGGAGGCGGTGAAGAAGCTGTTCGGCAAGGAGCCTCACAAGGGGGTCAACCCGGATGAGGTGGTGGCCATTGGGGCCGCGATCCAGGCGGGTGTTCTGAAGGGCGAGGTGAGGGATGTCCTGCTGTTGGACGTGACGCCTCTATCCCTGGGCATCGAGACCCTGGGCGGGGTGGTGAGCAAGCTGATCGAGCGGAACACCACTATTCCCACATCGAAGAGCCAGGTCTACTCCACCGCGTCGGACAACCAGACGAGTGTGGAGATCCATGTGCTCCAGGGTGAGCGCCCAATGGCCTCTGAGAACAAGAGCCTCGGTCGTTTCATTCTGGACGGCATCCCGCCGGCACCCCGAGGGCTTCCTCAGATCGAGGTGACCTTCGACATCGATGCCAACGGAATCCTAAACGTTTCCGCCAAGGATAAGGCCACCGGCAAGGAGCAAAGGATCACCATCCAGGCTTCCAGCGGGCTGAGCAAGGAAGAGATCGACAAGATGGTGAAGGAGGCCGAGCTCCACGCGGCCGAGGATCAGCGGAAGCGGGATGAGGCCGAGGCCAGGAACGTTGCGGATACGGCTGCCTACCAGGCCGAGAAAATGCTTAAGGACCTGGGAGACAAGGTTCCGGCGGACATCAAGAACGAGGTCGAGGGCAAGATCGCGGCGGTTCGTTCGGCCCTGCAGGGGCAGGATGTGGATTATATGCGACGGACCGCCGACGAGCTCAACAGCTCGCTGCAGAAGATCGGTCAGCACATGTACGGCCAGCAGGGCCAGGGCGGGCAGACTCCTCCTGGAGGAGAGCAGCCCGGAGGCCACGGGCCGGACGAGGGGACCGTCGAGGGCGAGTTCCGGGAAGTGTAATGTAAGAGGCTGCTGGATGCCGGTTGTAGGGGCGGTTCCCGAACCGCCCCTACAGATGTGATGGGCAGGCCGTGCAGCGGCCTCGCCAGGTCGATTGATTGGACCCCCATCATGGGGTACACTTATCTGATGCGGGGTGAATGTCCGGACTAGATCCGGCCGTTTGCCCGGTGAATAGACGTAAGGCAGGTGGACTGCCGGATGGCGACCAAGAGAGACTACTACGAGGTGTTGGGTATAGCCCGCACCGCCTCAGCCGACGAGATCAAGAAGGCCTATCGGAAGCTGGCCATGCAGTACCATCCGGACCGGAATCCGGAGGACGGGGCCGCGGAGCGCTTCAAGGAGGTCACTGCCGCCTATGAGGTGCTGAACGATCCGGAGAAGCGAGCCCGCTACGATCAGTTTGGCCATGCTGGAGTGGACGGCAACTTCGGCATGGGCGGAATGGGTGGTTTCGAGGGGTTCGGCTCCGGCTTCCCCTTCGGGGACATTTTCGAAACCTTCTTTGGTGGGGGCGCAGCCTCCCCGGCCGCTCGACGTCGAGCCCCGCAGCGGGGCACCGATCTGCGCTATGACATGACCCTGGAGTTCGAGGAGGCCATCTTCGGTTGCGAGAGGGATCTGGAAGTCCCTCGCATGGAGGTTTGCCACGTATGCTCCGGCTCCGGGGCGGAGCCCGGCACACAGCCGGCCCGTTGCACCAAGTGCAATGGTACAGGCGAGATCAGGCGGGTGCAGCAGTCGATCCTCGGGCAGTTCGTTAACGTCACCGTCTGCAGCAGCTGCCACGGCGAGGGTACGGTGATCTCCTCTCCCTGCCACCATTGTCACGGTCAGGGGCGGGAGCGGGTGACGCGC
>DAHXJB010000278.1:0-5863 GCA_027372455.1 Chloroflexota bacterium
CCACGAAACAACTGCTCGGTCACCGCCTTGGTGAAGGCTTGCACCTTCAGGGTGCGGTCCCCGTACACCACCTGCACCGCCTCGGTGATGCCGTTTCTCCATACCTCGGCATTGGTGTTCTGCAGAGTGTCGGGCAGACCGCCAAACACCACCTTGGCCCCCTTGGGGAACTCGGGCTGCATCTCGCGCAGCTGCAGCAGGGTTTTGTGGGCAACGAAGCCTGCCTGTTGCCACCAGAATAGCTGACGCTGAGACTCCCCGAACGACAGCACCACGAACCGGGGGATGATCGCCAGAACGGCCAGGGCAGCAGCTCGCGATTCGGGGCGAAGCTTACGATAGAGATCGACCAGCACGCTGGCGATTGCTATGGAAAAGAACATCAGGAGCGGGTACAGGTAGCGATAGGCCTGGCCGTCCAGCAACACCAAAGGAGTCATCCCCAAGGCAAAAGAGATCAGCGAAAAGCGAGCGACCAAGCCTCCGCGCGCCCACAGCAGGACCACCACGAGGACCACCAGCCCATAGGACAACAGCATGCCGAAGGCATCGGTCATGCCCAGCAGCCTGATCGCGGCATCGGGATTGGTAGGAAAGAGCACCAGATCCCTGGTGAAGCTGTGCCTATCCTTGCTGGAGGTCCCAAGAGAACTGCTGCTCGCAGCCAGCAGCCATAGGTCTAGCACGAACAGACATACCACACTCCGATTCACGTGAGATATCCAGCAACGGATCAAAGGGCTCCCACCCTGCACCGATCCGCTTCCCGGAGACCGGCAGATAGCATCCAATGACCCTGGAGGATAATGGTGAACGGAAACCGATCGAGCCTGACCCAAGCTCTCGCTTGAACTGTTGCCATATTATCATGAACAACCGGGAGAGAGAATTGCCAAGCGTTCAGACTCTGCCAATCCTACGGTTCCAAGCCAGACCTAGAGCTTCGACCTCATACCAGGACGTTGACCATTGCCCAAACCGAACCTACAATGTCGCCCATGCGAGAAGTGACGGACTCCTCTCCCATTCCTAAGAAACGCCTAGGCATCATCCGAGACGAACATCTAACCCTCGCCTCCTTGCTGCTTGCCGGCCTGGCAGTGCGGCTCTGGCTGGTGCCCAAAGGAGCCTATCTGCCCGACGCTGTGCAATTCAAGATCTGGGGCGAGCAACTGGCCTCGACGTCTCTCGCCAGTTTCTACCGGATGGCGGATCCCCCCACTGACTACCTTCCCGGTTACCTGTACCTGCTCGCCGCCACAGAGCATCTGCGAGCGCAGATCGATGGTCCAATCTCCATGCTGGGTGCCTACATCCCATGGCTGAAAGCGGCCCCCATCGTGGCCGACATGGTGGTGGGTGCCGGCGTTTACCTGCTCGGTCGCCGTTTCGCCAGCTCGAGACGTTCCCTGGTCGCCACGGCTCTGGTGATCTTCAATCCGGGTGTCATCTTCGTAAGTGCCGTCTGGGGCCAAGTCGACTCCGTCGGGTTTGCCCCTGCGATGCTCTCTCTCGTGGCACTCGTCAACGGTAATCCAATACCGGCGGCAATTCTGGGAGGTGTGGCCTTCGTGGTGAAGCCCCAGTATTCGCTTTTCCTGGCCGTGGCCGGGATCTCGTACCTCAGAGCAGAGTCGCTCCGCCTCCCGCCTCTCAATACCCTGGATGCCAAAGGGGTCTGGGGACGGTGGGTATTGTGGAGGTTAGCGCTGCCGATAGTTGCTCTGGTCGCGACACTTCAGCTTCTGCTGCTGCCATTATCCGTCTCCCTCTGGCCGGGGCCGAACGTAGCGTGGACGCTGCGCTCTTGATTGATGGTGGCGGGAACCAAGTTCCCCGTAACCAGCTCCTTCGCTTTCAACCTTTAGGGCACGCCGGTCGCGGGCATGGAACGTCCAGACTCCACCCCGGGCTGGCTGTCGCTCAGCTATCAGGTGTGGGGCTTCATCTTGCTTGCTCTGGTGATAGCAATAGTCCTCTGGGTAGTATGGAGAAAGCCCAACGACCTGGCCGTCACCCTGTGGGGGTCTTTCGTTGTTTCCTACGCCTTCTTCGTTCTGCTCACCAGGATTCACGAGCGCTACCTGTTTGCCGCGGTTCCCCTTGCCGCAGCAGCCACAGTTTTCAGTCGATGGATGATCCTCCCCTACGTGACCACGTCGACACTGTATCTTGCCAACCTCCTGTACGTGTACTCGCTATGGCAATTCTGGCAACCAACCGCTGAGGAACAACCGCCCTCCGTGGTAGCCTTGCCCGGCCCAGGCGAGATCGACGCGCGTTGGGCTCCGAGTCCGGACGCCGGGGCAAACGCGTTCGTTGATCATCTTCATCGAATGAACGTATAATCTCTCTCGTCTGGCGACAAATCCCCCCAATTTTGACCCATTGGACGGCTTATGAAGCCCACTCGTGGTATCGGCTCCTGGAGCAGGCATCCTGACCTGAAGCCGTTGTCTATCGAAACGAGGGCCATGCTGCCCCTCGGGATCGTTGGGCTTTCCTCCTTTGCGGGTGGGCTCACGGCCGCGGTCACGGTTGCCGGCAGAACCACGCCGGCAACGGCCACCCTCCACTGGATCGTAACCCTCCTCGGAGTAACTCTCGTGCTGGCCGCATGGGCTTTCCTGTTTGGTCGCCTGCTGCATCTGAAAGTTGGGATCACCGCACAGCGGTCCCTGAAACTCTCGGCCCTCTGCCATTTGCCGCTACTGGCAGGGTTGGTACTGGTTCACGCGGTGTACGCCGACGATGCCGTTAACTACCTGTACTCCGCGAGCGTCTACGGGCGGGTGCTCTACCGCCCACTTGCTCTCCTCGGGCTGCTGGCCATCCCGTCCGCCCTGCAACTGGTGACGCTCGCCTTCGCAAGTCCGCGGAAAGCATTGCGCTACCTTTCCGTCCTGGCACCCATCGGGGTGGCGCTGCTGCTGAGACTGTGGAGCCTGAACTGGCAGCTTCCATTTATGCTCCACGCAGACGAGTTTAACTACCTCAACCCTGCTATGATAGGGTGGGCTCATGGGGATCTGGACCAGCGTCGCTTTACCAACCCCTCGGTCATGGTCTACCTGGACACGGCCATCTTCCACCTGTTTAGCGGTTCTAGAGCGGAGGACTTCAGGGTATTTGCCGAGGCTCTCGGCTGGAAAATCACCGACCCGCGGGGCTGGTACCTCGTGGTGCTGGCATCTAGAGGGCTGGTCGCTCTCTTTGGAACAGTCACTGTAGCCCTCGTATACCTCGCTGCCAAGAGGCTGTTCGACCGCAGGGTAGGGCTGATGGCCGCATGGTTTCTTGCGCTCTCCTTTCTCCACGTCCGAGACTCCCACTATGCCACCAACGACGTTTCCGCCACCTGTCTCACCGTGGCATCTTTCCTTTTCGCCATCAGGCTCAGCCACACCGGTCGGCGGCGCGACTACGTGGCCGCCGGTTTCCTGGGAGGTCTGGCCACCTCCACCAAGTACAGCGCAGGGATGTTCGTTTTCCCCATCCTCGTGGCCCACCTGATGAAACTGCCCGGTCGAAGAGGGGCTTCGCTCTTCTCCCCAGCGACGATAGCGCCGCTGGGAGCCGCCTACGTGGCATCCACGCTGGCATTCGTCCTCGGCACCCCCTACAGCCTCTTGGATTGGACATCCTTCTCCGCCGGCTTTCTCCGCCAGCTGGGGTTTGGCTCGGCCCCGTGGTTTGGCCAAGCCATTGCTCCAATCTGGTGGATGTATCTGGCCACGCTCCTGCAGGGGTTCGGTCTGATACCACTCCTGTTGGCGCTGCTGGGAGCCACGTCGTTCGCACGGCGAGACCAGCGGCCCCTTGCACTCGTGGCCGCCTTTCCCGTGGTCTACCTGCTGTTCATGCTACACGAGGAACTGTTCTTCGCGCGATTTGCCATACCCTTGCTTCCCTTCGTCGCCATTCTGGCAGGCAAAGGCGCTGCCTGGACAGCCGACCGATTGAAGCCACTGAGGTTGGGCGGGCCCATCTTTGTCGGTGTCCTGCTGCTGGCGCTGGCCCAGCCGGCCGTCTACTCGGTGCTAAGCGACGTGATCATCGGTCGGGAGGACACCCGCGTGCTGGCCGACCACTGGGTCTCCGCCAATGTACCCCCCGAGGCCGAGCTGATGGTAGACAAGCACTCGGAGCTAGCACCCAATTATGGTTGGCCGAGCCGGGTAGGCCTCGCCGTCCGTTGGTACACACAGATCACCGAGCCGGAAGCCTGGAGGGAGGAGACCAGGTGGCCGATTTTCGTCGCGATCACCAGCTTTGGATACGACGGGATCCGCCGTGGTGTTGGCGACACCACGGTGCTCCCCAAGGAGTACAGATCACTGCAGCGGGAGGGAAAGTTGGTCGCCCTCTTCGCCGCCGGACATGGGGGAACCCAGATTCCCTACGCCCAGGACGATGTCTACACCCCATTCTGGTACGTCCTCCAACGCGAGAGACCCGGCCCCACGGTGCGCATCTATCGCATGGACCGGGCGCAGTGCTGTTCCTCAAGCGGGGCTAGTTCACGTCCCACCGTTAGTCGCGTGCTTGCCACCCAGCCAGGGGAATGAGACGCAGCCCATCCCACAAGATTGGGGGACGACGGCCTAGCGCTTGCGCATTATGGAGTAGTGGCTTCGGCTGGGAGCTATTTCCGGGATCTCCGCGACCTCTTGAAATGCCCCCTGGTACTTTCCCTGTCTTCGGGTAAGAAGCAGAGCTCCCCTGGGCACTTGCGGCGAGTCCGCCGGCTCCACCAGGTGCACTGTGCCCTTGTAGCCGTAAGACACGTAGGAGATCATCGCGTTGCCCAGTTCACGATGATCGAAATAGACTATGTATGGAGGAAGCCAGTTGCCGAAGTAGTCGTGGCCAGTGGTACTTAGTAGATAGCTGGCAAGCCCAAAACCCGCCTCATCCTGGTTCAGGTAGGGTGGCACCTGGCCAACACGCCAGGTGTACAGAAAGAGGATGATCGCGGCACTGCCCACGCAAGCGCCAATGAACGCCACGCGTCTGCGTGCACGCTGGAAAACGCCCTTCTGCACCGGAATTACCCCTGGGCTCAAGTGGCCCACAACAGTATCCATGAGCGCGTCCACCACCACGAGAAGTCCTGGGATCCAGTGACCCCATCGGGATGTCCGCCTTGACGATTGAGGAGATCACCGACAGTTTAGGGTGCTATCCGCTTGAGCTCCCAGTCCTCCCAGACGAAGCCGTAGGTATTGGGCGCCCCTTTCAGCTCTCCACGAAACAACTGCTCGGTCACCGCCTTGGTGAAGGCTTGCACCTTCAGGGTGCGGTCCCCGTACACCACCTGCACCGCCTCGGTGATGCCGTTTCTCCATACCTCGGCATTGGTGTTCTGCAGGGTGTCGGGTAGACCGCCAAACACCACCTTGGCCCCCTTGGGGAACTCGGGCTGCATCTCGCGTAGCTGCAGCAGGGTTTTGTGGGCAACAAAGCCTGCCTGTTGCCACCAGAATAGCTGACGCTGAGACTCCCCGAACGACAGCACCACGAACAGGGGGATGATCGCCAGAACAGCCAGGGCAGCAGCCCGCGATTCGGGGCGAAGCTTACGATAGAGATCGACCAGTGCGCTGGCGATTGCTATGGAAAAGAACATCAGGAGCGGGTACAGGTACCGATAGGCCTGGCCGTCCAGCAACACCAAAGGGGTCATCCCCAGGGCAAAGGAGATGATCGAAAAGCGAACGACCAAGCCTCCGCGCGCCCACAGCAGGACCACCACGAGGACCACCAGCCCGCATGACAGCAGCATGCCGAATGCATCGGTCATACCCAGTAGCCTGATCGCGGCATCGGGATTGGTAGGAAAGAGCACCAGATCCCTGGTGAA
>DAHXJB010000296.1:0-5126 GCA_027372455.1 Chloroflexota bacterium
GAATAGCGAATAGCGAATAGCGAATAGGCATTCAACGAATCTTCATCACCAGCCGTTCGCAACCTGCCACTAGCCATTCGCCAATCACTATTCGCCAATTACTATTCGCTATTCGCTATTCGCTATTCGCTATTCTCCTGGAGAGTACATGCGCTCGCGGCACCTGGGCATCCTTCTCGCGGCGGTGATTGCCACCTCCATCCTTCAGCTCACGCTCGGAAGCAAACTCACGGTCGTCAGTGCCAGACCCGATCTCGTGCTGCTGCTGGTGGTCACGACGAGCGTCGTGGGTGGCGTCGAAGAGGGGGTGCTGGTCGGCATCCTGGGCGGCATGAGCCTGGATATGGTGTCGGTCACGCCCTTCGGCACCGCAACCATCGCCATGGGCCTGATCGGTCTGGCTACCGGTTTGGGAGAGTCAAACATCTATCGGGCTAACCTGCTGATCCCTCTCGTGGCCGTCTTTCTTGCGACCGTCTTCTACCACAGCTTCCTGCTGCTTGCTCTTCAGGCCGCGGGCTGGTCGGTAGAGTGGATCAGCACGTTAGCGCGCCAGACCATTCCCGGCGCCGCGTTCAACGCTCTTCTGGCGCCCCTTCCCCTGGCCATCGTTCGGAGACTGGCAGCCTGGGACAAGTTGGAGGAGCATCTGGGGTGGTAACCACTCGCCCGCTTCGATCCACGCCGCTCGACCTTGACCCCCCCGGGGAGGCGAAGCCGAAGCGCAACTGGCGTCTGCATCTCCTGCGCCTGTTCGTCCTTCTTTGCTTCTGCATCCTCGTAGCTCAGCTCTGGCGGCTTCAGATCGTGGAGGGGCACAGCTTTCGGCAACTGGCGGACGTCAACCGATTTCGGGTCAGCCCGGTCGCGTCGCCGCGCGGCGTGATCTACGACCGCAACCGCACCCTGGTCGCCGCCAACACCCCCAGCTTCGTCGTCTCAGTGGTCCCGGCCGCCCTCCCGAAAGACAAACCCGACCAGACCTACTCGGAACTGGGCAGCCTCCTGGGCATGCCTCCATCGAAGATCGCGGACAAGGTGGCCAAACGGCGGGGCGACGACTTCACGCCTGTGCCCATCCAATCGGACGTGGAGCGCGACATCGTCCTCCGCGTGGAAGAGCGCCACCTGAAGCTCCCGGGCGTCATCGTCGTGCCCGAATCGAGTCGCGTTTACCCGACGGGGGCGCTCATGTCCCAGATTGTCGGATACATGCTCCCGATTACCGAGGAGGAGCTGGCGCGGAAGCAGGGCGACAAGCAGATGGGCTACCGGCCCGAGGACAAGATAGGAGCTGTTGGCATCGAGTCCGAGTACGAGCAGGAGTTGCGAGGAAAACCCGGGCAAAAGCTGTACGAAGTCGATGCCACTGAGCGCCCCGTCAACGACCTGAGAATCGACGGCGCCGAACCCGGCCACAACCTGACCATCACCATCGACGTTGCCCTCCAAAGGGACGTCACCCGAATTCTCCAGGAGAGCATGGGGCAGTCCGAATCGGCGGCGGCCATAGTGATGAACCCACGAAACGGCCAGGTCCTCTCCCTGGTGAGTCTGCCCACGTACGACGACAACATCTTCTCGGGCAAGTCGCGCCCCAACGACATCGAAGCTCTGCTGAACGACCCCCGGAAACCGATGATCAACTACGCCATCAGCGGCGCTTTCCCTCCTGGGTCGACCTTCAAACTGGTGACGGCGGCGGCGGCCTTACAGGAGGGGGTTGCCAATGCCAGTACCGTGATCGACGCCCCTGGCTACCTGCTGGTGCCCAATCAGTACAATCCCGCCCTAACGCAACGGCTTCCTGATTGGGGAGCGTTCGGGAAACTCGACTTCGTGCACGGGCTCGCCCTCTCCAGCGACGTTTACTTCTACACCCTGGGCGGCGGCACCCCCACCTTCCCAGGTCTCGGCAACGAGCGGCTTGCGAACTACGCGAGGCTGATGGGGTACGGTTCCCCAACCGGCATCGACATCCCTGGCGAGGTAAAGGGCCTGATCCCTACCTCGCAGTGGAAGGTGGCCAACTGGGGGGAGGGATGGCTTACCGGCGATACCTACAACATGGCCATCGGCCAGGGTTTCGTGCTGGCAACTCCCCTCCAGGTTGCCAACGCTACCAATGCCATCGCCAACGGGGGACGCCTTCTGCGTCCGCAACTGGTTGCTTCCATCAACGATTCTGAAGATAAGCCGCTCCGAACTATCGAGCCGGAGACGATTCGCCAACTGCCCGTGAGCGACGCCAACCTTGCGCTCATCCGCCAGGGCATGCAGGGGGTCATGCTGAACGACGACGTCAAGGGTGTCAACATCCCGGCTTTGAAGATAGCCGGAAAGACCGGAACGGCGGAGTTTCCGGGCCCCAAAGACGAGCACGGGATCATGCCGACTCACGGTTGGTTTACTGCCTATGCTCCCTACGATGAGCCCCAGGTCTCGGTGACGGTGTTCCTTCAGCGTGGGGGCGGACCGGGCACGGCGGTGCCGGTGGCCATGAAGATCTTCAAAAGGTTCTTCAACTACAGCGATCCATTGCCGACCCCGACCCCTGCGCGTCCGGCTCCGGCGCGCTGACTGCATTGGCCTCGAGGATTTGATGGACTCAGTTCTCAGACGCTGGCGATACGCCGATTACCTGCTGCTGCTGGTGCTGATCGCGCTGCTGGCCTACGGCCTGGCGCTGGTGTACAGCTCCACCTTCCCCTCCACCAACAGCGATGTGATCACTTTCAGCACCTTCGTCCAGAAACAGATGGCCTACGCGGGCGCGGGTCTGCTGCTGATGATCCTGGTGTCCTGCGTCGACTATCGTGTCTTCCACGCCACGGCCTATGTCCTGTACGGTGCATCGCTGCTGCTGCTCGGCGTCGTCCTGGTGCTGGGCCACGGTCAGGCCGACTACGGGTCTCAGAGGTGGATCGATCTGCGGTTCTTCCCGCTTCAGCCCTCTGAACTGGCCAAACCGGCCCTGGTGGTCGCCCTTGCCAGGTACTTCTCCGACCGACGGCACGAGATACGGGCCTTCCATCACTTCGTGATCTCCTTTCTGATCGCCATCCCCGCGACTTCCCTGGTTTACATGCAACCGGACCTCGGCACATCCACCACCTACCTGGTGATCTGGTTCTTGATGGCCTTCGCCGCGGGGACCCGCTTCTCCTTTCTCGGGATCACCGTCGCGGGTGCTCTGGCCGCCGGCCCGATCCTATGGAGCATGTTGAAGGATTACATGCGGGATCGAATCACCATATTCTTGCACCCCGAAAGCGATCCCTTCGGGCAAGGCTACAACATCATCCAATCTCAGATCAGCATAGGCTCCGGGGGTATGTTCGGCCGAGGCTTCCTGGCCGGCACCCAGAGCCAGGGGCACTTCCTGAGGATCCAGCACTCCGACTTCATCTTCTCTGTCCTCGCGGAGGAGCTGGGCTTTCGGGGCGCGATGGTGCTGTTCGCCCTATTCGTCCTGCTACTGATGAGGATTCTCAGGGCTGCGAGCCTCGCACGCGACGATTTCGGCCGGCTGGTGGCTGTCGGCATGGCCATGACCCTGCTGTTGAGCATCTCCGTGAACGTCGCCGCCAACCTCCGTCTGATGCCCGTCACCGGCATTCCTCTGCCCTTCATCAGCTACGGCGGCACATCTCTTATAACCAACCTCGCGTCCATCGGCATCGTCCAGAGTGTCCTGATGCGACGCAAACGCTTTCTCCGTCCCTCCTAGCCCATCCAACCCCCCTCTCCCCTTGGGAGAGGGTCGGGGTGAGGGTCCGCTGGCACGTTCACGAGGTGATGGTCCTCCTTCTTCCCTGTGATACAATTATGGCTGTTGAGGGTCGAGGCCTCGATGAGCCAGTGCCGGCAATCCTCCGCCGTCTGAGGCCCCCTATCCTAGACGAACGAAAGGAGAATTTGAGATGGGTGGCTTGCTCGGCACCGTGGGTACCGCGCTGATCTTCGTGGTCGTCCTCGCTTTCATCATTGCGGTTGCGGCCGTCAAGGTCGTCCAGGAGTACGAGCGAGGCGTGATTTTCCGGCTCGGGCGTCTGGTCGGAGCCAAAGGGCCGGGCCTCTTCTTCATCATTCCAGGCATCGACCGAATGGTGAAGGTGGACCTCCGCGTGATCACGATGGACGTTGCGGCGCAGGAGGCGATCACACGGGACAACGTGACCGTGAAGGTCAACGCCGTGATCTACTTCAGGGTCGTCGACCCTAACCAGGCCGTGGTTAAGGTCCTGGACTACATCCGCGCCACCTCCCAGATCGCCCAGACCACGCTTCGCGCGGTCCTCGGCCAGTCGGAACTGGATGAGCTGCTGGCGCAACGAGACAAGATCAACCGCCACCTCCAGCAGATCATCGACGAGCAGACCGAGCCGTGGGGTGTCAAGGTCAGCACGGTCGAGGTCAAGGATGTGGAGATGCCGCAATCCATGCAGCGGGCTATGGCGAAGCAGGCCGAGGCCGAGCGCGAGAAGAGAGCCAAGATCATCCACGCCGAGGGCGAGTACGAGGCGTCGTCTCGCCTCGCCGACGCCGCCGACCAACTCAACCGGACCCCCACGGCGCTCCAGTTGCGCTACATGCAGACGCTGACGGAAATCGCCGTGGAGAAGAACTCGACCATAATCTTCCCGCTGCCCATCGACGTCTTGACTGCGCTGATGCCGCAACTGGGGAGCCACAACGGGTCATCCCCGATGGAGAACGCGCCCACCACTCCGATCGTTCGAACGGAGTAGGTCCGGACCGCCTCTCGCTTTGGGAGAGGGTGGGGTGAGGGCTTTTGGCGGCCATCATCAGCCACAACCCTCACCCTAGCCCTCTCCAAAAGGGAGAGGGGATCGGTGGCATCTCCCGCCGGGGCGGCCTTTAGTTCGCTTCTCCGTCCTTCGCCGTGAGCCTCAGGAACTCCCGCACGTCCGCCATCGCCACGTCCACCGCCTGCTCCCAGAAGCTTGGCCGACGCAGGTCGGCATCCAGGTGTCGTGATGCCAGATCCTCGGTGGTCATCCGTCCCGAATCGCGCAGTAGGTCGACGTACTTCTGCTCGAAACGGGTGCCCTCCTCGGCTGCTCTGGCATAGATGCCCGCGCTCAGCAGGAAGCCCAAGGTGT
>DAHXJB010000309.1:0-10240 GCA_027372455.1 Chloroflexota bacterium
ACGAAGAGACAACGATATGCGGGCGACGGAGCCGTTTGCCGGCACCGGCACAACGGTCCCCACGGCATGTACGATCTCTCCCGCCTGGGCATGCAGCTCGGCCTTCTGGGATTGAGGCGCTATGATGTGAACCTCGTGGCCTCCACGCCGAAACTCAGCAGCCAGGTGAGCTATATGCTCCGTCACTCCACCTGGGTAGGGATAGTCGTAAGGGGAAACCAGGGCGATCTTCAACTAGCAGCCCCCACCCGAGCCGCCGGCTCATCCTCGGGCCAGATTGGCTCAAACACAGTCCACTGCTCCGGGCTCTTCCTGATGGCCTCCTCGAACACCCGGGCTATCATCTGAGTGTTCTGCCGAAGGTCCGCACGCAAGTTCCGCGACCTTTCCAATCGCAGCGGCTCACCGATCCATGCGGTGAACCCGCCACCTCTCCGTCGGTAGGTGAAGGCCGGAAGTAGAGCTGCCCCGGTCCGAAGAGCCAGCATGACGGGTCCGACCGGCAACAGTGTCTCCAATCCAAAGAACTGGACCGGCACGCCGTTCTTAGATACATCCCGGTCCGCCACAATACCTACCAACTCGTTGCGCCGAAGGATTTCGGCCAACTCCTGTGTAACCGTCGGGCCAAAGGGCACCACCGTCACCAAGTCCCCCCTGGTTCGCACCCTGGCCATCAGGTCAAAGAGCTCTTGCGGTCGTATGGGTTCCACCACCACGGTCATCTTCCGGTTCCTCGCCGCAACCACTTGGGCCACCAGCGCAGGACTCCCCAGGTGGGCAGTCACCAATATCGCTCCCTTGCCTCTCTCCAGAGCACTCTCCAGGTTGTCCCACCCTTCCAGGGTGATAAGCCTCTCCACCTCCAGATCCGAGAGCGAAGGAGCAAGAAAGGTATCGTAGTAGTTCTTTGCCCCCTCTCTGAATAGCTGACGAGCCAGTCTGTTCAGCCCCTGGGATTGAGAACTCAGAACGACAGAGAGGTTCCGGTGCACAACGCGGCGCTGCCTGGCGAGAAGCCAATAGGTCAAGTCGCCGATCGGATTACAGAGCCAATAGGCCACCCTCAACGGGATCCTTGGAGCCAGCAGGCTCAGCAGACGGAACACAAGGTATTCTAGCATGCTCAGCGGCCCCACGGCAGGAATCGCGAGACAGGGGAAAGTCTACTGGGCCATCCGTTGCAGCCTGCAGAGGTTTCAATCGCACTCAGGCGTTCAGGGGAGCATCCTTAGGCCACATCGGCCGAAAAATGAACCACTGGTCCGGATACTGGCGAATGAAGGTCTCCATGGAGTCCATGATCCGCTGCGTGAGCATCCTCATGTCGACGGTGAGGTCTCCTGTCGGTTCCACCTCAAGCTGGGATGTAAGGAAACCGGAATAGGTGTGGTCGGGGTTACGCACTACCACACCGGACACCAGCTTGGCCCCCGTTTTCAGGGCCAGCAGAGCGGCCCCGCCAGGCACCTGAGTCATCCCACCAAAGAAGCGCACCAGAACCCCGGACTCCGGCGAAGGCCTGTCGATCAGCAGCCCCAGGATCTCGTTCTTTCGCAACGCCCCCAGGACACGCCGAGCCGAGGTCTCCAGAGGGATCACCTTCATCCCATGCTGCGACCTGGTGCCTTGCACCAGGTCGTTCAGCTTCTTTGGGTGGAAGGACTCGGCGACGACGCTCACGGGGTAGCCCTTCCTGGCGAACAGCGCCGCCCCCAGATCCCAATTACCCACGTGGGCGCTGATGAAGATGACCCCTTTGCCGGTCTCCAGAGCGCGGTCCAGATGCTCCCAGCCGGTGAACCGGACTCTGCTCTCCAACTCCTCGATGCCCACGATGGGCAGCCGAAAGAAGTCGGCCATATAGAGACCATAGTTCCTAAAGGATGCCTTCGCCTTGCTCCGAACCTCCGGGTCGCGGCGATCGCGACCCAACACCTGCGCCATGTTGTCGATGGCGTTCTCCCGCTGTACGGGCAAGATCGCCCACCCCAGATCGGAGATCAACACGGCCGCCGCGTAGCACGCCCTCAACGGCAACCACTGGGCGATCTTCCGCACAACGCGAAGGACCCAATAGGTCATTCATTACCTCTTGGAGGCCTCGCGTTGTTGATGAACTCCTCCACCAGGTCTCGCGCCTTGTCGTCGCCATATTGGATCGGTGGGGACTTCATGAAGTACGAAGAGGGGCCAACCAGCGCACCGGAGATCCCTCGGTCCAGGGCAATCTTCGCGCAGCGGATCGCATCGATGCCCACGCCAGCGGAGTTAGGCGAGTCCCACACCTCGAGCTTGTACTCAAGGTTGAGGGGTACGTCGCCGAAAGCTCGGCCCTCCATCCGCACGTAGGCCCACTTGCGGTCGGTTAGCCATGCGATGTAGTCGCTAGGACCGATGTGGACGTTGTCCTCTCCGATATCATAATCCAACTGAGAGGTCACCGCGTTGGTCTTGGAGATCTTCTTTGACTCCAGCCTGGCGCGCTCCAGCATGTTATAGAAGTCGGTATTGCCGCCAACGTTGAGCTGGCTTGTGCGCTCCAGCCGCACGCCACGCTCTCGGAACAGTCTGGTGAGCACACGGTGAGTGATGGTGGCCCCAACCTGCGACTTGATGTCGTCGCCGACGACTGGAAGGCCACGATCCTCGAATCGCTTCTGCCAGTACGCCTCCCGCCCAATGAAAACCGGGATGCAGTTCACGAAACCGCAGCCAGCGGCCAGAACCTGCTCGACATACCACTTCGTGGCGTTCTCACTACCTACTGGCAGGTAGTTGATCACCACATCGGTCTTGGTGTCCCGGAGAATGCTCACGATGTCCGAGGTAGCGCCGGGCGCCTTGGTGATCACCTTGGAAAGGTATAGCCCCAGACCATCGAGGGTCATGCCCCGCTCTACCTTCACTCCCAGCTTCGGCACGTCGAAGAAGCGATAGGTGTTGTTGGGGGCCGAGTAAATGGCCTCGCCAAGATCCTTGCCCACCTTGTTCACGTCGATGTCGAAAGCAGCGGTGAATTCGATATCCCCGACGTGGTACTCACCCAGGCGAGGATGCATGAGCCCGGGTATGAACTGGTCCTCCGCGGCATTGCGATAGTAGTGCACTCCCTGAACCAGCGCCGAAGCGCAGTTGCCCACGCCGATGATGGCGGCCCTGATGGTTCCCAACTTGTCGTCTCTCCTTTTTCTATGCGACCCGGGCAAGCCGGACGCTGTCCGTGGTGCAAAGTATCCAGACCGAACCGCGAGGGGTCATCGTGAAGATACGCGTACGCCGACCTGTAAGCATGGCGAGCGCTCAGCCGCCAGCCCTGAAACCGCAGAGAGGTCTCCGAACCCTTGGGGTGTGGACGTGGGGCGGGTGCTCACCGTTCCTTCTGGAAGCCGAATGCTGAATGCCATGGTTCGAACCCGGTCGGCCCTGGTTGTTTAGAGTAGCGCAAGGCCCGGCCAGTGTCAACTGCGCATCTTCATCGGCCAGGGCCTCTTAGTGCGTCATCCCCCAATTACATGATGTAGGAGGGGCCCTGTGCCCCTCCGCCAGCGTGACAATGGCAGAGACGGACGGCGGGGCAGAGCGCCCCGTCCTACATTACCGGATTCATGGAACGGCGCACTTAGTCCCGCTGCTGGGCCAGCCCTTCTTAGCTGGCACTACTGCTGCCTGCCGGATATAATTATTAGTGTGATGATGGGGCCAATAGAGCATTCCTGGAAGATTGGACTCGAGGAAGCCAAGGCCGTACAGCAGCAGCTCTCCGAGCTGGTGGACGAAACGGACCGGCTCGGAGAGATCTGTTTTGTGGCCGGGATAGATCTTTCGGGAGTGCGATCCTCCGGGAAAGCGACGGCAGCAGCCGTCCTGCTCTCGTTTCCTGAGCTTCAGTTGGTTGAAGATAGCCGGGTAGAGGGAGCTCTGGAGTTCCCCTACATCTCGGGGTTTCTCTCGTTTCGAGAGGCCCCGCTGATGCTCGAAGCCCTGAGTAGACTCAGGAGGCAGCCGGATCTGATCCTGGTGGACGGCCAGGGCAGGGCCCATCCACGAGGGCTGGGCATCGCCTGCCACGTAGGGCTAATGATGGACAGACCGGCCATCGGCTGTGCCAAGTCGCGACTAGTGGGACAGTTCTCCGAACCAGGAGAGCAGGCCGGAGCCACCTCCCCCCTGGTCTATCGAGGCGAGGTGGTGGGAATGGTGCTCCGCACCAAGGCCAGAGTCAAGCCGATATTCGTCTCGGTGGGACACAAGATCTCACTGGCAAAGGCTGTGGACCTGGTTCTCCGATGCACGCTGCCCGGGCAGCGTATTCCGGAGCCAACGCGGCAGGCCCATCTGCTGGCGGGCCGAGAGCCGTAGAGTGTAGAATTCAGAACCCCGGCTCTTCTGAGCCGGGATTCCTAAGTAGGGAGGAAAACTGGCGTTGATCGAAACCAGACAGCAGTTGGCCGCTTTGGAGGCCAAGATCCAAGATCTGATGGTGCGTCTTTGACCTGGCAGGGAAGGAACAGGAGCTAGCCAGCCTGGAGGAAAAGGCATCTGCCCCTGACCTGTGGAATAACTCTGAAGAGGCTCAGGTGGTACTCCGGAGGCTTTCGGAGTTGCGGGCGGACGTGGGCAACTGGAAGGAGTTGAACCGCCGAGCCTCGGACCTCGTGGTTCTGGCCGATCTGGCCATAGAGGAATCGGATGAGAGCCTGTACCAGGAACTGGAGAGCGGCGCTGCGGAACTTCAGAAGGAGGTAGAGCAGCGGGAGTTCGAGCTACGGCTGAACGGCACCTACGACAAGCGCAACGCCATACTGACGATCTACGCGGGCGCTGGTGGGGTGGACTCACAGGACTGGGCGGAAATGCTGCTCCGGATGTACCTGCGATGGGCAGAGCGGCGGGGCTTTAAGACTGAAGTGATGGACCAATCCGAGGGTGAAGAGGCAGGCATTAAGTCTGCCACCATCGAGGTTATGGGTCCCTACGCCTATGGATACCTGAGGCCAGAGAAAGGGGTCCACAGACTGGTCAGGTTGTCCCCCTTCGATAGCGCCCACCGTCGACATACCTCATTCGCTTCTGTGGAGGTGATGCCAGAGGTAGAGGACACTGTCGAGGTGCAGATCCCCTCCGAGGACGTCCGAATGGACGTCTACCGGGCAACCGGCGCGGGTGGCCAGAACGTGAACAAGACCAGCTGCGCTGTAAGGCTGACCCACATTCCGACGGGGATCGTGGCCACCTGTCAGAACGAGCGATCACAGGTTCAGAACCGTGAGACGGCGATGAAGATCCTCACCGCACGCCTTCTGGAACTAGAGCGTCGAAAGCTGGAGGAAGAGAAGGCGAAGCTGAGGGGCGAGCACGTCGACGCCGAATGGGGGAACCAGATAAGGTCGTACGTGCTGCACCCCTACACGATGGTGAAGGATCACCGCACCAACGTGGAGACCAGCGACGTGAACGCTGTGCTGAACGGGGAGATCGACGAGTTCATCAACGGCTACCTATCATCGCAGATCGGGCAGGTAGCCTAAGAATAACGGAGTGCTGAGCCCTGGTGGAAGTGGACTCTCAGGACTCAGCACTCAGGACTTGGAAATGATTGCCATCGTAGACTACGGAGCAGGAAACTTAAGAAGCGTCGAGAAGGCGCTCGAGAGTCTGGGCCATGAAGCTCGGATCACCAGCGTCCCAGAGGAGATCCTGTCGGCCTCGGGGGTGATCCTCCCCGGCGTAGGGGCAGCGGCAGGCATCATGGGCGGACTCAGGCGGCTTGGACTGGTGGAACCCATCCTTGAGACCATCCGTCTTGGCATCCCGTTCCTGGGCGTCTGCATGGGGCTCCAAGTTTTGTTCACCGAGAGCGACGAGGGGGGCGGCGAGCGCTGTCTCGACGTTCTGCCAGGCCGGGTCAGGCGATTGCCGGAAGGGCTCAAAGTTCCTCACATGGGGTGGAACAACGTCCATCAGAAACGGCTTCACCCTCTCTGGGAGGGCATACCGGACGGCTCCTACTTCTATTTCGTTCACTCTTTCTACGTGGATCCGGAGCAGCCCTCAATTGTGGTGGGAGAGACCGGGTACGGTGTCCCTTTCACCTCCGCGGTAGCCCGAGACAACATCATGGGAACCCAGTTCCATCCAGAGAAGAGCGGATCAGTCGGGATACACGTCTACGATAATTTCGCGAAATTGGTGATCAATGGAATTCCAGGTAATACCGGCGGTTGATATCCGGGGCGGGAGATGCGTTCGGCTCCTCCAGGGCCAGTATGACCAGGAGACCGTGTTCTCCGAGGATCCGGTCGCCATGGCACTCCAATGGCAGCGTGAAGGAGCACACCGCATTCACGTGGTGGACCTGGATGGCGCCCTTTACGGCAAACCGCAGAATCTCGAGATCGTGCGGCGGATGGTCGCGGCTATCTCCATCCCCATCAGTTTTGGCGGCGGGCTCAGGGATCTTCGCTCGATCCAGCAGGCACTGGAAACCGGCGTCGATCGGGTCATTCTGGGAACTGTGGCGGTCGAAAGTCCGGAGTTGGTGAGGCGAGCGTGCACGACGTACGCCGACCGCATCGCGGTGGCGCTGGACGCCCGCGACGGCATCGTGATGACTCACGGGTGGACCGAGGCCCCCGGGGAATCTGCCCTGGAGGTGGCCGCGCAGATGGTGAACCTAGGTACCCCCAGGCTGATCTACACCGATATCTCTCGGGACGGAACCCTCACCGAACCCAACTTCGAATCCATAACCCAGCTGGTCAATTCGGTAGGAGTGCCGGTGGTCGCCTCTGGAGGCGTCTCCAAGGTTGGTCATCTAGTGCGGCTGCGAAACGTTGGAGCTGAAGGCGCCGTGGTGGGCCGCGCACTTTACACGGGCGACGTTGCGATGGCAGAACTGCGCAGCTTGGGACTGGTGTAGGTTGCTATGCTGACCAAACGGATAATCCCCTGTTTCGACGTCAACCAGGGGCGAGTCGTCAAGGGCGTCAACTTCGTAAACCTGCGCGATGCGGGCGACCCGGTGGCGCTGGCCGTCCGCTACGAGCAGGAAGGCGCCGACGAAATCGTCTTCCTGGACATCACCGCCTCCAGCGACGGACGCGACACGATGGTCGACGTGGTCCGTAGGACCGCCGAGGTGCTCTTCATCCCCCTCACCGTCGGGGGTGGGGTCAGATCAGTGGAAGACACCCGCCGGCTTCTGAAAGCCGGCGCAGACAAGGTCTCCCTGAACACCACGGCCGTGAAGGACCCATCGGTGATTGGCCAAGGTGCCGATCTTTTCGGCTCGCAGTGCATGGTGGTATCCATCGACGCCAAACGCCGAACAACCTCCCAGGATCCGTTGGCCTGGGAGGTGTTCATCCACGGGGGCCGTACCCCTACCGGCCTGGACTCCCTGGAGTGGGCAAGGCGAGTGGTAGAGTTGGGCGCGGGGGAGATCTTGCTGACCAGCATGGATAGGGATGGCACTCAGGGCGGGTACGATCTGGATCTCACCGCGGCTATCTCAAGAGCTGTGAGCGTGCCGGTCATTGCTTCCGGGGGAGCGGGAAGTCCCGCTCACCTGTACGATGCCCTCGCCGCGGGGGCCGATGCGGTCCTGGCCGCATCTATCTTCCACTACGGAAGCTACACCGTCCGCGACGTGAAAGGCTACCTGGCCCAGCGAGGGTTGCCGATCCGTCAGTGACCGGGGAGTTCGGATTTCCGCTCCACCGTGGCCGGCACCACAACCTCTTTCTTCTCCATGGCATCCAGCCCGATCACTTCACGCAGGGCCGCCATGCCCACCTCCAACTGAGACTCGTCCGGCTCGCGCGTAGTCAGTCGTTGCAGGGTCAGACCGGGAGCAGCCATCCAGCGGACTACGCGGTTCGAGTAGTGGGCCGCGGTGAACTTCAGAAATTCGTAGGCGATGCCCGCGATGACAGGTACCAGCACCACCCTCGACGCGATCCGCCAGAGCATGGGCGGCCGACCCAGCAGGGCAAAAACCAGTATGGATATAGCCATCACCACCAGCAGGAAACTGGTTCCGCACCTGGGGTGGGCCGTGGTAAAGGGCACGGCGCTGGGGACTTCGAGCGGCTGACCCGCCTCGTAGCTATTGATGCACTTGTGCTCCGCGCCATGATATGCGAAGACCCTCTTGATATCGGGCATCCGGCCTATCCCCCAAAGATAGAGCAGGAAGACAACCAGCCTGATCACCCCTTCAACGATGTTGCTGACGAAAGATGACTGGATATAGCGATCCACCAACCCCACCAGCAGCAGGGGCGCGACGAAGAAAAGGCCGACCGCCAGCACTATCGCCACGGCTGCGGTACCCCACATCATCGGCTTGTTGAACTCGACCTTCTCCTCCCCCTCCTCTTGGAGAGCAACGTCGGCCGAGTACATCAACGCCTTCATCCCCAGAACCAGGGTGTCCCACAGCATGCCGATACCACGCAGAAAGGGGACTTTGATGAACCAGCCATCGTACAGGGCGCGAGGAAGCCGCTCGGAGTGCAGTACGATTTCCGAGGAAGGGGCTCGCACAGCCACGGTGGCCCATCGCCGACCCCGCATCATGACGCCTTCCAGCACCGCCTGCCCACCGTAGGGGAAGCTGCTCTTCTTGTCCGAACGCATGGCACGCTCCTGACTGAATTTGCCTCACGCCGGTCATGATAAAACAAAAAGGAGAGACAAAGCCATCGCTCTGTCTCTCCCTGCCGGCCTAACCAATCTACTTCTTCTTCTGTTGGATCTTCTTCATGAACTTCTCGACTCTACCGCCGGTGTCCACGATACGCTGCTCCCCGGTGTAGAACGGATGACACTGCGAGCAAACGTCGATCCTCAGATTCGACTTGGTGGACGCCGTCTTATGCTGAGCCCCGCAGGCGCACACGATGGTCGTCTCACCGTACTTCGGATGAATACCGCTCTTCATCGAAATCTAACCTCCCCGATCAACCGCTACGCCGTCGGGGTTGCGTAGATGCTGACCTTCTTTTGATCCTTGCTGTAGTTGCCGAATTTCACGGCACCGTCGACCAGGGCAAATAGGGTGTGATCCTTGCCCAATCCGACGTTGTCGCCCGGCCGAACCTTAGTGCCACGCTGGCGCACCAGGATCGATCCGGCATGGACCAACTGCCCGTCACCAACCTTCAAACCGAGTCGCTGACCCGCGCTGTCTCGGCCGTTGCGCGAGCTTCCAACGCCTTTCTTATGTGCCATTTAGACCTCTCCTACTCCAATGCGATGCTCTCGACCGCGACTCGGGTGAACGATTGCCGATGACCGGTCTTTCTCCGATACCGCGTCTTCGGCTTGTATCGGAAGACGATAATCTTCTTGCCGCGGCCCTGGTCCACCACACTGGCCGTGACCTTGGCACCTGCGACCACAGGATTGCCGATGCGAACCCCCTCGTCCGTCGATAGCATCAGGACCCGACCCAACTCGACGGTTTCCCCAATCTCGGCCGGAATGTGTTCCACTTCAACGGTCTGCCCGACCTCGACCTTGTACTGCTTCCCACCAGTCTCAACTACCGCGTACATTCAACACCTTCCCTGGTCCCCGAGTGCGCCGGGTGGGACCCAACGCGGGGCCTAGCTAGACCGTTTGAGACAATACCCTACACAACAAAACGCGGTGCTATCCGCCCCACGACGATAGAGTATATACGGCTTACAGCAGGGCTGTCAACCCGATGATCGCCCGCATCTGCCGGCAGCCCCACACCAGGAACACATGGCAACTCGACTGAGACACCCCGGCCCACATAGGACCAACAGCTCTGAGCCGCTCGTCTTCCTCCAATAGTTTATCATGTCAGAAGCAGCGAAGCACACGCGCCGCCCATCTCTAGGTGCGGCGCAGGGTTCCGGGAGCGGGGCATGTGTAGGAGCCAGCTCCCGCTGGCGACAGAGCTGGTGACGGAGGTTCGGTAGCCTCTCGCCCTCGGTATCGCCGGCAGGAGCCGGCTCCTACGGACCAGCACCAGGCTTCACCCGGAAATGTGCGCTGCACCCCGGCCCATCGGTCCTGCGCCGGGAAGCGCGCAAGGGGACTGCTGGCCAGAGGCCACCGTCCCCTGCTGGATCAGTAAGCTGTGGGGGGAGGAGTGACAGTAGGGCGAGGATGATTGCGCACAAATAGGCGGGGATTCTGGATATCGCTATTCTCCACCAGCACGTCGGCCCGAAGATGGGGTTGGGCCTCTTCCAGATAGAGC